>JAHWIM010000026.1 GCA_019322535.1 Candidatus Woesearchaeota archaeon | reverse complement strand
TTGGATATCAACTGGTTTTTAAGTCCAGTTTCTTGGCCATTCTTGGCCTCATTTTTTTCTTTCATAATTTATTATTAAGTTAAACTAATTAATAAGCTCTGTGGCAGAATGTCCAGTGGGTCTTGTGTAAAAAGTAGTAACACTTTTTTCATGTATAGGCTTCAGAATTCATTGAATATAACTCTTCTTCTACCCAAATTCTAAAGAATTCGTATAGAAAGTGTTAGTTTCAATCCGAGATGCTTATTTATTTTAAAAAGAGAGACGCGCGCATGTGCCTATGGCACAAAAATAGTCAAAATCAAAGATTTTGAAAAATAATAAAAAAGAAAAAATCTATTCATTTATTGTTGAATAAAATATTTCTTCCATAGCCTTATCTTTTTTAGAGTCTGATAATAAAATACATTTTGGAAATTCAAACAATTCCCTAGTTTTTTCTTCAATTGCCAATCTGTATTTTTCATCAATATTTGTTGCTCCTGCTGCAACAGCTTTTATTATGCCCACTGCAGTTTTTCTTTTAGCTTTTTCTAAATCTTGACGAGTTTCTCCAAAAAATACATCTTTTTTAGCTAAAGCTATATAAATTTCAGGATATTTTTGAATAAATTCTTCACTGTAAAATTCATCATATCTTGCTTGAATATCTCCGTCTCCGCATCTTCTCCCAGTAAAAAGTGCTAGTGTCTGAAGAATTTTAGCTTCTATAGTATCCAATTTTCCTGCTGTATTAGGCAATCCATACTTACCATATCCTATGTCTACAAAAGTTAAATTTTCATAAAGCGCGCTTGGTGCCTGATAACATTCACAACCAAAATTAATTTCAGAATTTATCTCTCTACATAACTCAATTTGTAAAAGATATTTTCCAAAAGGCAAGAGTTCCTTCCAATCTTTTGTTGTTTCATATTTTATTTTATCAACTAATTCTCTCATTACTTCTTCTTTTGTTTTACATGCTTGTAATTTTTCTTCAAGTTTATCCATTTTTCATTTCCCTCCTTACATTTATTTTTTGAGTCACAGCTAAGCTGTTCATTCTCATTTTTGTTTTGAATTTCTGTTTCCATTTTTGTTTTTTTGAAGTCTTTTACTTCTTACTAATAGTAACGTTTATGTAGTATATTAAAATTATTATCTATTTTTTACACAAATCACAACATTTATATACTATTTATGCTATTTATAATAAAATGAACCTAAATGTTAAAGATAGAAAAATACTAGCAGAGTTAGATCTTAATGCTAGATGCACATTTCAAGCATTAGGAAAAAAGACAAGATTATCCAAGGAGACAGTTATATACAGAGTAAAGAATTTAGAGAAAAAAGATATCATTCAAAGGTATACAACATTAGTCAATTTCTCTCAATTAGGTTATACTGGCTATGCTGTATTTAGCAGATTTCAAAATGTAACAGATGAAATAAGGCAGCAAATAATAGAATACTTAACAAATGTTCAAGAAATTTACTGGATTGCTTTAGTTGGCGGAAAGTTTGATATTGTTTTCGGAATAATGGCTAAAAGGGTAAATCAATTCAACAAAATATATTATAAAATCTTAACCAAATATGGAAATTATTTAGTCGATAATACAATAGTTATAAGAACAGAACTAAGACAGCATAAAAGAGATTATTTGATTGAGAAAAAACCAGATGTTTTCAATCCGCCTTTTTTTGGAAAAGAGCCAGATATTGAAGAACTAGATGAGTTAGATTCTAACATTTTATCAATCCTATCAAATAATGCAAGAATAAATGTTGTTGATTTAGCAGGCATTCTAAAAAAACCTGCAAGTACCATAACTCTAAGGATTAAACAAATGGAAAAAAGAGGAATTATCCAAGGTTATACAACTTATATAAAGGCACAAAATTATGGAATGCAAAGTTATAGACTATTGATTAATCTGCAAAATATGGATGAAAAGTCAAGAACAAATCTTTTTTCTTATGTAAATTCAAATCCAAATATGCTTTTGGCAATTGAATGTGTTGGAGAATGGAGCTTTGAAATAACTTTGGAAGTTAAAAGCCATGAAGAACTACAAAAACAGATCTCAAAATTAAGAAATAGTTTTAAAGATATAATAAAGAATGTTGAATTCCTAATCATGTTTGAAGATGATTTAGTTTATGATCCTTATCCATTACAAAAACAAAAAAGAAAAGAACTTCTAAAAACTAATGAATAATATTTTCTTTTTTAAAAAAAGAAGCAAAAAAGCGTGCGTCTCTCTTTATATTAAAAAACTAGGCATCTCGGACTTCTCACTTCGTTCGACCATCCAGCACTGAAAATCTCCATTCTCAACTCGCTTCCGCTCATTGGAAGGCGATTTTCGTGGTCGGGGAAACTAACATCGTTATGTGCAATTTGAGTTGCGGCTAATTAGAAAAGGGCGTTTTTTAAAATTTGAATTTTACTTCTGGTAATTTATAGTCAAGAATACTAGTCGGTTTCCTCTTTCC
>JAHWIM010000025.1 GCA_019322535.1 Candidatus Woesearchaeota archaeon | reverse complement strand
GGAAATTGTTTTAGAGTTTTTCTTGTATTTTCTAAGAAATTGAAATTAGATTTTGCTCTTTTAAACAAAGAAGAAATTCTCCCATAAAATTCTTTTTTATTTTGGTTTAAAGCTGTAATCATTCCACTTTTAGCTATTTTGCTTTTATATTTCTTAGAAAAATCATTTATTTTATTTTTAATCCAATAAAGATTTGATAATGCTTTTTTTAATTCATAAGTTCCTATTGTAATCTTTGTTAATTCTTTATAGAACTCAGGCAACTCATCTATAATTGGAAACTCTTTTACAATATTTTCAACAGCAGAAGTTAGAATATCATTTATTATATCAATCTTAAGAAGTTCAAGATATTTTGCTTTTCCTAATTTATCTTTTTTCTTGCATTTTTTTCTTGATTCACTTGCTTTTTTATTTGCTCTCCTGAAAGCTAGATCTATGTAAAATTCTGATTCTTGTATTGGTTTTATATCTTGAAATGACATATGACAGATATTATTTCATGTTTTTTATAAATCTATTTAATAAATCTAAAACCACAAGTATCTTTTGTTAAGAATTCTTTTTCTGTTCTCGGGTATTTTCTACAGTTTAAAGGCCGAAATTTATATACTGTACAGTGAGCTGTTCCTTTTTCTTTTAGGAAAAGACAAGGTGAAGGTAGTTTACAGCAAGCGCCACATTGTACACATTTTCCAGTTCTGTTTTTAGCAATTGGTAGAAATGAAGTAAGAAATCTTATGAATTTAGCAAAGTAATTATTTTTCATTTTTTATACAGCACAATAACAAATCCAACTTGATGTATTAATTCTGAATCTGTTTTTTGAGCAATCTCTTTTGCAAGCTCTTTTCTGTCTTTGTTTGCTAATGCTGGTCTTAAGAGTTTTATTTTGATTAATTTATTTTGTTTTAGTTGTATTTTGATTTCGTTGATTACTCCTTCTGTAATACCTGACTTCCCTATTCTTAGAATTGGCTCAAGTTGTTTTGCTTTTTCTACTAATTGGTGTTTTAGATTCATATGTTTTTGAATTAATCTGATTCAATAAAAAGGTTTTGTTTTAGATAAAATTTAAATATGAGATATGTTGTTTTATTAATAATAAAATAATTTAGGTGATTTAATGAAAAAAATAATTTTATGTTTAATTTTTATTGGAATTTTATGTTCTTCTTTTGTTTTTGCAGTTGTCCCTCTTGGTTGGAATTATGATGAAGGATTAGATGCAGTGATTTTATTTGTAGAAGCAGAACTTCCACCAGAAGTAGAACCATGGGGAGTAGATTGGACAATGTATGATTCTGAAGATAGTGTTCTTGATTCAGGACAGACAGCATTTAATGATTTAACTAATGATGATGATATTAGTACAGTTACTATAGATCTTGTAGACCCTGCTAATAAACTTGAGGCTAAACTTATTGAAGGTGAACCAGACTTTTCTCCATTTGGCGATCCACTTTTTCTTGGTTTAGGAGGCAGTAATGGAGGTCCTGTATACCAGATTCCAGAATTCTCAAATTATAGCATTGTTGTTGCTTTATTGATTATTGCCGCAGTAGTCGTAGCATTGTACATGAAGAAAAAGAAACAAATTACAACTTATTAATTTTTTTCATTATTTCTGGTATTAAAGGAATAAAATCAGAAGCTGTAAAATTATATCCTTTTGTTTTCAACAAATCATCTCCTATTTTGCCATTTAAATTAGCAGCATAATACGCAGAATTAAACAAATCCTTTGTTTGAGCTAAAAACCCTGCACACAATCCAGCTAAAATATCTCCTGTTCCTCCAACAGTCATTCCTGGATTGCCTGTTTTATTTAATTTAAGTTTATTTTTATTTATTATAATGTCTGTGTGTCCTTTTAGTAATATAACATTATCATTTCTTGCAAAATGTTTTAGCATATTTATTTTATCTTCTTTTTCTTTTGGCAGTGTTTCATCTGTCATTATTTCAAATTCTTTTGCATGAGGTGTTAAAATTGCATGATGGATTTCTGATTCATTAATTCTAATTGCTTTTAATGCATCTGCATCAATTACTTTTGGATTTGGAATTCTTTCAATAACTTCTTTTGCAAATGCTAATGTATCTGGCTCTGTTCCTAAGCCTGGACCTATTAGAACTGCATCAAAGTTTTCAGTGAGGTCAATTACATCTTTTACATTATCCCAGTTAAAGAATTCTCCTTCAAATTTTCTTGTTATTAAATCAGGAGAATAGGTATTTATTATCCATGCAGCTTGTTCAGGAGCAGCTACTGTTACTATGTCAACTCCTGTTCTTAATGCAGCTAATGCAGCTAAAGCTGGTGCTCCTGTATATTTATTAGAACCACCTATAATTAAGACTCTGCCATGGTCTCCTTTGCGAGATTCTGCTAATCTTTTCTTAAGAAACTGCATTTTACACCCCTTTTTTACTTAATATTAGGATTATACTATATAAATATTACTAGAAAAAGATTTATACTAAAACAATATTCCAGTATCAAAATGAGAATTAGAAAGGCAAAAAAAGAAGATATTCCTGAAATAAAGAAATTAGTTATAAAACTTTTTTCAACATGGGCTAAAATAGATCCTGCTGATAAATTAGATAGATCTTGGTTTAAGAAAAGCAAATCAAATAAATTTTATAATAGTTTATTGAAAAATAAAGATAAACTGCTCCTTGTTGCAGAAGAGGATAAAACGTTAATCGGTTATTTGCTTTTAGAAACACAATTTAGAGATCCTTTTCTTGAGGGAAATAGAATAGGTTATGTCTCAGAACTTTTTGTTCTGCCTGAATACAGAAAAAAAGGCATTTCTAAAGAATTGTTAAAAAAAAGCAATGAATGGTTCAAAAAGAAAAAATTCAAATGGCTTGTTGTTTCAACACATTCTAGAGATAAACCAGCAATTCAATTCTGGAAAAGAAAAGGATTTAAAGAATTTAATAAATATTTTAATAAAAGAAATTTATAATTCTTTTAAAACTTCTCTTAGATCTGAGATTTTAAAATGGGCATTAGTTTGAGGAAAGTTATTTGTTCTGGAAAATAAATAATTAACTGCCCCTACACTTTTTCCTAATTCAATATCAGTTTCTCTATCTCCTATTGCTATTATTTTATCATATTTTCTTGATTTTAAGAATTCTTTTAACAAAGAAATTTTAATATTTCCTGTAATTCCTTTTCTATGACTGTCTGCTCCTATTCTATGAGTTATAAAATGAGTTATCTTTACAGCATCTAGGTACATATCTAATGCGTGCGGTTGAGTATTAGACACTATTAAATTATCATGGCCAGCTTGTTTTATTTTTCTTAATACATCGTGTACGTAGTCCATTGGTTTAATATGTCTGTATATTACATCAGTTGTTCTGCTTATTTCAACTCCTCTGTCAACCATTGCTTTTATTGTTTGTTCATCTGCTTTTGGATGCAATAATTGATAATATTCAAACCATCTTTTTCCATAAAGTTTTAAACACAAATCAAGGTCTAATCTTTTTTCTGCTCCAAATTCTTCTAGAACTTGATTAGTAACTTCAACAACAGCATGTTCATTATCTTTTTCTAGAACTCCATGAAAATCCCAGATGAATAATTTCCCCATAGGATGAAGAATTAAGTGGTAGTTAAAATATTTTTTGAATTAGCCAGCGTATGGCAATAATATCAGCTTGTATTTGAACCTGTCAGAAATATTGTCTTTCCAAGTGGTGTAAATTCCATTCATCTTAATATTAAAACGTAAGAAGAAATCTTCTCGTTTTTGAGTTATTAGGGGTATAAACATTGATTGCCTATAACCTTATTATATAGTTTTTCGACTATAAATACTTTTCGTTTTATGCTGCCTTTTGATTGAGAACTCTTTTTTTGACTTTTTCTTCTGGTTCTTTTTCCAGCATCCAGTCTGTTAGAACTCTTGTTTCATACTCATTGTCTGTATGTATTGTTTCATGCAAATCTGTTTTTCTTTTTTGATAAGGTGTTTGGTCTAGAAGTTCATTCAGCCATGCTTTGTTTTGGCCTAAATAGGTGAATCCATAAAATCCCCAAGGCAGTCTTTGTTTTTCTATATGTTTGTCTGGAATCCTGTTTGTAAAATCTTTTAGAGAATGCTCTCTTTTAATCAAGTAATAAGTACTGATTGGTTCTCTTTTTTTATACTTCTGACTATGTGAATAATAAGTCATTGTATAGAATATAATGTTTTAGAATATAAAAAGAAATTTAAGATAAAATAAATAAAAGTGAGACAAAAAAGTCATTTAGCTATTTCACACCCTCCTGCTGGAAGCATTCTAATAATTTCATCTAAGTCTCCTGCGCCTAATTTGTGTTTTATTTTCTTTGCAACTGCTGAGGTTTTTTCTCTGCCTTGTATGATTATAACAAATTTATCTGCATTTACTTTAACTGCTTCAACTGGACCACCAATTATTAAATTGTCTTTAATACCAATTGCTAATTTTAAGTCAGTTTGGATATTGTTCTTTTTTCCATAGATCATAAATGCTCCTCTTGGTACATACTCTCCTGGTTTTGCTTCTTTTGTAACTTGATCTGGATTTACATAGAAAACTTCTACAGCTGTTATTCCTAATTTCCATGCTTTTGAATAACAAGCAGTTGCTTGTGCTGTTTCATTTAAGGTTGCTTCACTTGGTGTTTTACCTTGTGTTTTAATTACAAAGAAAGGAGAGCCAGCCATTTCTGTGTGAAAGATAATATCTTTAGGATCTACATGTTTTTTTATTACAATTTCGTTAGAAGTAGCATCTCTTCCTCCAATACATAGAACACCTTCTGAAGAATAAAACCAATGGAATTTTTCATACCATTGTTTTTTTCTCTCAACTTTTTTTTCTTTTGCTTTTTCTTGTTCTAATTTTTGCTCTTTTTTTAATTTTTCAAGTTTTTCTTCTGATTTTTTTAGAGCTTCTTGAGCTCCTGATAATTTTTTCTTTGCTTTTTTAGCTTTCTCAAAGTATAGAGATGCATTTTCTTCAATAGACTTTGTCAAATCAATCTTTATTTTTGCCATTTAGAATTAACAAGGATTAATTTCCTCAACAGCTAAAGCTTGTTCAACACAAAACAAAGGATCTCTTTCAGGCTGAAGCCTGACTTTTGGCACTAATCTTATTTGCCTTATATCTCCAAACAGATTAAAGTCATAAGGAACTGTTCTCATAAAAGAATATCCTTTATCTATATGAGAATCTGGAAGGTCTGTATTATAGACATTTTTTGTTCCTATTATTCTAAGCTGTAAACTGGAAACTTCTGTTGATATTCCATTTTCAATTATAAAAGTTACTGCACCAGTTGTTCCAGAACCAGAATAACATGCCTGCGGTTTGTCATTTAGCCTAACAAACGATAATCCAACATCAACTGTGCATTCTGATGCTTCTTCAAGCTGCGCTCTTCCCCAATTCATTACTAAAATTCCTAATAGAATAGCAACAAACAACAAGAGAACAGTAGCTACTAGTGGAGAAACAGCTTTTTTAGATTTTAGTAAGCATAGCATTCTAGATATTATGGAGATTTTGTTTATAAATTTTTCTCATAATAGTTAATTTTAAATACCTAAATAATTATGATTTAGCTATGACAAACGGCCAGCAACAGATGTCTCCAGAGCAGGTAAAAG
Organism: Candidatus Woesearchaeota archaeon; assembly: GCA_019322535.1. Classification (GTDB taxonomy): domain Archaea; phylum Nanobdellota; class Nanobdellia; order Woesearchaeales; family WJKL01; genus JAHWIM01. The sequence goes on along the minus strand of JAHWIM010000025.1, from coordinate 16,123 downwards.
CTTTGCAAGAGAAAATTAAGAAGATGTCTCCTGAGGAATTAAAAGAATTTCAGAAAAAGCAATGTATTTTTTGCCAGATAATTGGAGGAAAGGTTGCTTCTAAGAAAGTTTATGAAGATGAAGTATGTATTGCGATTCTAGATATAAATCCAGCAAATCCTGGACATATATTATTGATGCCAAAAGAGCATTATGCAATAATGCCAATGATTCCTGATGAAGATATAGCTCATTTAGGGATGGTTAGCAAGGCTATTTCTCATGCTCTGCTTAAGGCATTAAAGGTTGCAGGAACAAATATTTTTGTTGCAAACGGCCCTGCTGCTGGCCAGAAAGCACAACATTTTATGATTCATGTTATACCCAGGAAAGAAGGAGATGGAGTTGGACTTGTTATTCCTGAGAATCAAGTTAGTGAAGCAGAACTTTCTGAGGTAAAGAAAGTTATTAAGGAAAGAATTGCTCAAATGTTTAAACTGACAAAAGAAGTTGTTGAAGTAGAGAAAAAACCAGAAGTTATTGGAAAAAAACCCACAGTTGAAGCTGAGTTTGAAGAAGAACCTAAGGAAAAGGAAGAAAAACCAGAAGTAACTCCGCCTGCATCTAGAAAGCAAGAGGAAAAAGGCGGTAAAGAAAAAACAGAAAAAAAACCAAAGAAAAAAATCGAAAAAAAAACTAAGCCAGTTAAGAAAAAATCAAAACCTAAAGAAGAACCTAAAAAAGAAGTAGGTTTAGATGAAATTGCGGGGTTGTTTAGATAATGCCTGAATCAAGCTGTATTTTTTGTGAGACTGTAAAAGGAAAAACAAAACTTCAGAAGATTTATGAAGATGAAACATTGGTTGCAGTATTGCATCCAACTCCTGCAGCCAAAGGACATATTCTTGTTTTCACTAAAAAGCATTATCCAATAGTTGAACAGATTCCTGATTATGAGCTTGGTGATTTATTCAAGAAAGTAAATAAATTAAGTGTTGCTAGTTTTGAAGGTGTAAAAGCAGCTGGAAGTAATATAATAATTCAGAATGGAGTTGCTGCTGGACAAAGAACCCCTCATATTTGCGTTAATATTATCCCAAGAGTTGATAATGATGGTTTGAATTTTTTATGGCAGCCTAAACAATTGACTGAGGAAGAGATGTCAACTATTGAGTTAAAGGTTAAAGAAGAGACTGAAAAGATTGGTGGTTTTGAAAAAGAACAGAAAAGAGAACCTGTTAAAATTGAAGAAAAAAGAGAGAAGATTGCAGAGAAAGAAGGCGATGAAGAAGAGAATTATTTGATTAAACAGCTGGGAAGGATTCCTTAATGGTTTCAAAAGCAAAGACAAAGAAAAAAAAGAAAACAGTAAAGAGAAAGAAACGTAAATTAGAAGAGCAGGTTCATAAGCTTGTTGAACAAGAACAGCCTCCTATTGAAGAAGCAGAACCAAAAACTACTCTTCCTGAAGAAGAACTTAAGAAAATAACTGAAGAAGAGCCTAAGAAAAAACCTACTGAAGAAATTCCTCCTTCTGAAGGAAGATATGTAACAGATGTTAAAGAAGAAGCAGAAGAGGAGCAGGGATATGTTAAGCAGGAAATTAAGAAAGGAGAAAAACCAGCTTTTGTTGAAAAAGTTAAAACTGAATATGCAGAAGAACCTAGTTATACAGAGCCTGCAGCAATAAAAGCAGGACTTCCTAGAAAAGGATATGTTGAATCAAAAGGTTTGCTGAAAGATGCAATGCTAGAAGAGCTTAAGAAGAAACACGAAGAAGCAACTAAAAAAGAATACGAAGAAAGACATAAAAAGATGTATGGGAAGAAAGACAAGAACTAAAATAAAAATATCCACCAAGCTCCAAAAATTACTGTTATAATAAATGCAACTAAGAAACTAGGAACAAAAGGTATTCCAATTTTTATTAACACTTGTTTGATTTTGCCTTTTTTCTTGTAAGCAATTAATTCTTTGATTTGTTTTTTGCTTATGCCTAAGTCTTTTGGTCCTGCAATCTTTTTTTTGTTGATTACTATAGGTTTTGCAATCCAGTCTCCTTCTGTGAGTTCTTTAGGATCAACTAGTTTTAACATAGCAACTTTTTCTACTGATTTTACAAAGTAATAAACATAGACTGATGAATACAACAATAATGTTAGAAGAATAAGCATAATGCTGATAAACCATCCTTTAAGAACTGTTCCAAATACTGCAAAAAATATAATGATTAATGCTATTAATACAATTGCAAGATATTTGTGAAGCTTGAGTCTTTTTCCAATGTGTTTTTTGAATTCTTCTGCAAATGCTTTTCTGTGCGTAATTGCTTTAGCTATTGTGTAAAATAAACCATAAATTGCTCCTATAAACATGATATTTATTAGTAAGATTAAGATTAAAGGTAAGGGATAAAAAGTTAATCTTAAGCCAATTAATGCTCCTAAACCCATTAATAACTTGCTGTCTCCTCCACCCCACTGTCCTGCATAGAACATGATGTAACCAATTATAACAAATGCTACTAGTCCTAGCAGTCCTTCTAATGAATATATCCAGTCAAAAGTTAGAGAAGAATAAATTAACCTTACTCCTAATCCAATAAATATTAAGCTGAAATTTAACCAATCAGGAACTTCTCTTGTTTTAATATCTGTAATAGAAGCTATGATTAATGCAACTGCTGCAACTGTTAAAAGAATCAAGTCTGCAATCATTTATGATGGGAATTATTGAAAATTTATAAATATTATTGTCATTGAAAAAGAAATTCAAGAAAATTTTATATAATGTTGTTATTTAATAGTAGAATATGCTTGAAAAATTCAAAAAAGTGCTGAAGCATGAGAAAGAACACAAGATAAGATCATTGAAGCATTTAGTTATTACTACACATGGTGTTAAGCCATGGGCTGAAAAGGAAAAGAAAACTATTGAAGAAGCTTACAAAAAGAGCTTTGAAATTCTAAATGAAATCATAAATTTACAAACAGAGCAGAATATTCCTATTCTAACAATCTATTTAATGCCAGAAGGCCTTAAAAGAAAAGAGTATTTTCCATTTTTCTTAAATTCTCTTGTTGCTTTTTTTGAAAAACTGCTTTCTTCTGACAATATAACTAATAATAAAATTAAAGTTAGTATGCTTGGCAAATGGTACGACTTGCCTGGAAGAGCTGTTGAGCCATTAAAAGAGATTATTGAAGAGACAAGGGATTATGATGGTTTTTTCCTTAACTTCTGTATAAATTATAACGGCCAGGAAGAGATAGTAGATGCTTGCAAATTAATTGCAAGGCAGGTTAAAGTTGAGAAAATAGATGCTGATGCAATAAATAAAGCAATAATTAAAGACAGTGTTTACAGTTCTTATTTTTTACCGCCTGATTTAATAATAAAAAATGGTGAAAGGCAGACAAGCGGAATAATGTTATGGGATTCCCCTTACAGCAAGATTTATTTTACAGATAAATACTGGCCTGAATTTAATAAACATGATTTCTTCAATGCAATAAAAGAATATCAGAAAGATTAATTATTTGAAATTATCTGCTACTGTTGCGCTCATTGAACATGGGAATGTAACTAATACAATTCTTTTGAAAGCTAAAATAGGGTCAGTAAACCAAGGAGTTCTTTGTATTAATGCCATTAATCCAGCAACAATAACAAATGCTACTAAGTATGTTGTAAAAACTCTTTTCATAAATTGCTTTCTGTGAGCTTGAAAATGATCATGTTCTTTATAATAATGAAAATATGCAAAAATACTTATGAATAACAAAGATAATAGAACAAAACCAATACAATTAATCAAAGGGAGATTCTCTCCTAACTGCCATGTTTCTTCTGTGAATCCAACTGGAATTGCAAGCACTGAAGCACCTATTAATACCTGAAGAAAATCTTTTGTAAGAAATTCAACTTTAAGTGGATTTACTATTCTGTGCAATGTATTTCCATCATTATCATGAATAGAAGTAACTTCATGCAGTTTGCCATGTATTCTAACAACGTGCCTCTTTACATGAGTGTCTTTATGTAGCATTTTCCCTCTTTTTTCCCTTTTATCTTCAATTATTGCATTTGTTTTATATATAGTTTTCTATCAAAATGATGTTACAAATTAGTGATTATAAAAAAAACTGTTTTATCGAAAACTTTTTAAATAAGGCTGGGTTTTCTGGGTTAAAACCAATGATTGATGATAGCTTTGGTGTGCTAATGGGCTATCGGCACATGTGAGGCTTGAGTGAGGTAAAATGTTTTTTTCTTTTTACCTCTTTTTTTCCAATCAATTTTGGAAATAAAGGTGATGTAAATGGTCGGTGTTGAAATACCTAAAGAATTAGTCGATAAAGTTTTAGAAGCTATTGAAGTAGCTAGATCTACAGGCAAAGTCAAAAAAGGAACTAATGAAGTTACTAAAGCACTTGAAAAAGGAAATGTAAAATTAGTTGTTGTTGCTAAAGATGTAACTCCTCCTGAAATTGTAATGCATTTGCCTTTGCTTGCAAAAGAAAAAGGAGTTCTATGCGTAGAGATTCCAAGCAAAGAAGAGCTTGGAAGCGCAGCTGGAATAGGTGTTCCTACTGTAAGTGTTGCTATTGTAGATGAAGGAGAAGCAACGAAACTAGTAAAAGAAATAGTTGAAAAAGCTAAGTAAAAATGGCAGACGATAAAAGGCAGCAAAGACCTAGGAGAGGTCAAAAACCTGGACAAGAAGATAAAGCAAAAGCAGGGGTAAGATTTTCATTTGCTACTCCTGCTAGAGTAGAAGAGATTATAGGAAGAACAGGAGCCAGAGGGGAAGCTATTCAAGTTAGATGCAAAATTTTAGATGGAAGAGATTCAAATAAAGTTATGAGAAGAAATGTTAAAGGACCTGTAAGGATTGGAGACATTTTAATGCTAAGAGAAACTGAAATTGAAGCAAGGCCGTTGACAAGAAAAGGAAGAGGCACAGGTGGATAAGGATGGCTAAATGCAGTTTTTGCAAAAAGGATATAGAAAAAGGAACTGGAAAGATGTATGTAAAAAAAGATGGAAAGATTTTGCATTTTTGTAAGAGAAAGTGTGAAAAGAACATGTTCAAATTAAAAAGAAAACCAGGCAGCCTTAAGTGGACAAAACCTAAGTCAGAGAAAAAATAGGTGTTTTATAATGGTAAATAAAAAAGTACAACAAACTTTGGTTTTGATAAAACCTGACGGATTAGTTAAATCATTAACAGGAAATATATTATCAAAACTTTCTCATCCTAATAGGATAATTGTTGGTGCAAAAATAGTTCAAGTCACAAGAGAACTAGCAGAAGAGCATTATCAACATTTGAAAGAAGAGGATTTTTTTGATGAATTGATCAAATATATTATGGGAGAGTATCACACAAAGAGGGTTTTGGCTTTAGTTTATGAAGGTGAAGAGGCTGTTAAAGCAATTAGAGAAGTAGTAGGAAGCACACATCCTGAAAAAGCACATCCTGAATCAATTAGAGGCAAATACGGCAGAATTACAACAAGAGGTGTTTTTGAAAATGTTGTTCATGCATCTGAGAATGAAGAAGAAGCAGTGCGTGAAATAAAATTGTGGTTCAGGCCAGATGAACTTGTTCATACTATTTATCCAGTTGAACAGAAAGAAGTTACAAAAATTGAATGGTTTTGGAAATAGGTCATGAAAATTAAAAATTTTCAGGACCTCTAAAACCTAGAAAAGCGAAGCTTTTCTGGTCCCAAAAATCTATAATTTTTGTGGATTTTAAAAATTTTGATAGGTGAGAATAAATGGCAGAGAAGATGGTTGAAAGGGTAAAAAGAATTTCTGGTAATCCAAAACAGATTAGAAATATTGCTATCTGCGCTCATATTGATCATGGAAAAACAACTTTTTCTGACAATCTTTTAGCAGGAGCTGGAATGATGTCAGAAGAATTAGCTGGAAAACAATTAGCTTTAGATTTTCACGAAGATGAACAAACCAGAGGAATTACTATTGATACTGCTGCTGTTTCTATGGTTCATAAATTTAAAGAAGAGGAGTATTTGATTAATCTTCTTGATACTCCTGGACACGTTGATTTTGGAGGAGATGTAACAAGAGCAATGAGGGCTGTTGATGGAGCTATTGTTTTATGCTGCGCTTCAGAAGGAATCATGCCTCAGACAGAAACTGTTTTAAGACAAGCATTAAAAGAAAGAGTCAAGCCAACATTATTTATTAATAAAGTTGACAGATTAATCAAAGAATTAAAATTAACTCCTGAGAAAATGCAGGAGAGATTTATCAAGATAATAACTGATGTTAACAGGTTGATTAAGCAGATTGCTGAAGAAGAATATGGAAGCAAGTGGCAGGCAAATGTTCAAGAAGGTTCTGTTGCTTTTGGAAGTGCATTTCATAACTGGGCTTTGAGCATACCTTATATGAAAGAAAAAGGCATAACTTTCAAGGACATTATTTCTGCTTATGAAAGCGGAAAAGAAGAAGACAGAAAAGCTTTAGCAAAAAAAGCTCCTTTGCATGAAGTTGTTCTTAATATGGTTATTCAACATTTGCCAAATCCAGTAGTTTCTCAAGCTTATAGAATTTCTAAAATATGGCATGGAGATATTGAAAGTGAACTTGGACAAGACTTGATTAAATGTAATCCAGATGGTAAATTAGCATTTGTTATTACTAAGATTGTTATTGACCCTCAGGCAGGAGAGATCTCTTGCGGAAGGTTGTTTAGCGGAACAATAAAAAAAGGGACAGAGGTTTATTTAAACAGGAGCAAACAAGAATCTAGAGTTCAGCAGGTATTTATCTATAATGGAGCTAAGAGAGAAATTATTGACAATGTTCCTTGCGGAAATATAATCGGAATAGCAGGAGTAAAATCATATCCAGGAGAAACAATAACATTAGGGCCTGAAGAGCCTTTTGAGCAAATCAAGCACATATTTGAACCTGTAATTACAAAAGCTATACAAGCTACAAAGCCAGCTGATTTGCCTAAACTAATTGATGTATTAAGACAAATTGGCAAAGAAGACCCTTCTATTGTAATTGAAATTAATGAGGAGACAGGCGAACATTTGATGCATGGAATGGGAGAACTGCATCTTGAGATTGTTGAAAACAGAATAAAATCAGAGAAGAATGTAGAAGTTAAAACATCACCTCCTATTGTTGTTTATAGGGAAACTGTTAGGAAAGCATCCCAAGAGATTGAAGGAAAATCCCCTAACAAACATAATAAGTTTTATTTTATTGTAGAGCCTTTAGAAGATGGTATTTATGATGCTATAAAAGAGGGAAAGATTGCTGAGAGAAGAATAAAGAAAAAAGATCCTGAGCTAAGAAAACAATTTGTTGAATTAGGCATGGAGTCAAAAACAGCTGAAAAAATTAAAGACATTTTCAAAGGAAACATATTAATTGATGAAACAAGAGGGCAAGTTTATATTGGAGAAGTTATAGAGTTAATATTAGATATGTTTGAAGATGTCATGAATGCTGGGCCTTTGGCAAGAGAGCCGTGCGTTAAAGTAAAAGTTAGATTAACTGATATGAAATTACATGATGATGCTATTCACAGAGGACCTGCACAGGTATATCCAGCTATAAGAGAAGGTGTAAGGGGAGCAATGATGACTGGTTCTCCAACTATTTACGAACCTTTACAAGTTATGCTTATAGATGCTCCTGAAGATTATATGGGAGAATTGTCAAAATTAGTAACAAGCAAAAGAGGACAGCTGCTAGAGATGAATCAAGAAAGTGGCATGGTTCATATCAGAGCAAAATTACCTGTTGGAGAGATGCTTGGATGGAGTTCTGATTTAAGGTCAGCAACTGCAGGAAGAGGAGTTTCTTCATTAGTTGATCAGATGTTTGAGAAGCTGCCTGACGAACTGCAAGAGAAGATTATTAGATCTATAGTTCAAAGGAAAGGATTAAAAGAAGGGCAATTAGGTGCTTAGATTTTTCCCAATCTTTATATATTTCTTTGATATATAGTTTTATATGGGAGTTTTAAAGTTAGTTTTATCTTTAGTTGTGTTTTTATTATTAACTTCAGCAGTTTGTGCTCTTGAATCTTATCAAATTAATTATAATGTTGTTGGCAGTAATGTTGTAGTTGAGAATGTTGTTAGATTTAGTAAAGGTATGACAGGGACTTTGAGTTTATCTATTCCTCCTGATGCAGAAACAATAGAGGTTTATTTAGATGATGTTAAAACAGATGCAGAAATTAAAAATAATTCAGTTAAAATATACATGGATGCAACAAAGGAAATAAAATTAAGTTATATTACAAAAGAGCATATTGATAGGTCTAATTTCCTGCTAAATAAAATAATTGAATATGATGCAGATTCTTTCGAAATAACCCTTGTTCTTCCAGAAGAAGCTGTTTTGAAAAGGCAGATTAAAGATGAAACAGGCTCAATATTTCCAAGGCCTGATAAAGCAACAACAGATGGAAGAAGTTTGATATTTATTTGGGAAAGAGAAGATGTGGAAGCAGGAGATGAAGTTTCAATATTTGTAATGTATAAAACAAAAGAATTTAGTCTTCCGCTTCCTATGTCAATATTAGTAGCTATACTTATTTTAGCTTTAGTAGTTTATTTTTATTACACTAAAAAACCTACTAAAAAAGAAGTTAAGAAAAAGGTTAAGAAAAAAGCAACAGAACATAAAATGTTAAAACATCTTAAAGAAGATGAACAGCAGATTGTTAGAGTTTTGAAACAAAGAAAAGGAAGCTGTGAACAAGGCACTTTAAGGGTTGTTACAAATTTTTCTAAAGCAAGGCTTTCAAGGCTTCTTATGGAATTAGAAGAAAGAAGAATCATTTATAAGGAAAAAAGAGGCAAAAAAAACCTTATTTTCTTAAAATAAGCCTTATGGAACATGATGGAACAATAATCTTCACTACTTCTTATTTATTTGCAATTTAAAGCAACTGTTTCATCACGAATTTATAAGTAGTTTCTCGTCTTATACGTTTAATATGGCAGATACACCCCGCCTTGAACTTGCAGATTATGTAACTAAATCTACAAGGGAAAGAAGTTTGGACATAGGTGGTGCTGAAATTATAACCTTTCCTTTAAAGAAAGGAGACAAAGCACTCGTAGTTGGATACTCAGCAGCTCTCTTGATGGAGGCAGCTGTAGGAAGAATTGTTAGAGATACAAACCTTGCAATGGAAAGAGGAAGAATAGAGAAGTCATCTTTATATCCTATTGTGCCAGGGGATGTTGTTGAAGTTGCTTTAATTGGATTTAAATACCGTAATGAAGAAGGAGAACATTATGTGGACATTGTTGAGAAATATAAAGGAGCCCCTACTTTTTTTTATGAAGTCACAACACTGGAAGATACAGGTTTATTGAGTGGAGAACCTTTTGGAGAGAAAGCTGTAGAAGACGAAAATATTTCTCCAAAACACCTTGGAGACCTTGTTCAATCAGAATTTTATGATGCAGTTAAAGTACATATTCAAATAAAGACCCATATCAAATATTCTGAAGAGAGGGAGAAAAGTGAAGAAGAACCTCAAACTACTAATAATTTAAGTAATTTAGGAGAAATGCTTTTGCCTGAAGTAAAAGATGGAGAGCAAAGCGTTGATCCAGAAATAGTAGGTGGAGAAGAACCAGAAAGAATGAAAGAAGTTATGTAATATTTTCGATTTGAATAACTATCATACTCATCATAAAATGATGATGGAGGTATAAACATGAAAAAAACAATAGCATTGTTTTTGGCAATGATAATGGTATTATCTGTAATGCCTTTAGCTTTTGCTGAAAACGAAACAAACGAAACAGAACCTGATGATGGGGATTCTGTTGTAGTTGTAGTAGGAGGAGAGATAGTAGACGATGACAACGAAACAGACGAAAACGAAACAGAAGAAGTAGAGATTGAAGTAGAGGATGAAGACGAAAACGAAACAGAAGAAGAAGACGAAGATGTAATCGTTGTAGTCTCTGGCGAAGGAGAAGACAACGAAACAGAAGAAGAAGAGGAAGAAGTAGTAGAGATACCTGAGGAAGTAACAGAAGAAGCTGGAGTTACTCCAGACAGCCCATTGTATGGAATTGAAAGAGCAATGGAAAGGATCAGCTTGGCTTTGACATTTGGTAAGTCAGCTAAAGCTAAGAAAGGACTTGCTCATGCACATGAAAGACTTGCAGAAGTTCAGGCAATGATTGCTGCTAAGAAATTAGCTAGAGCACAAGTTGCTGAAGAAGGATATGAAGATGCAATGGAAGAAGTAGAAGACAACTTAGAAGAAATGGGCGATGGAGATGGAGAACAAGAGCTTGCTGACACAGTTGAGATCGAAGAAGCTCTTGCAGAAAATGAAGAAGCACTTCAAGCAGTAAACCAAATAAAGCTTAAATTTAGAGGTTTAAGTGCTGAAGAAGAAGCAGAGATAGAATCTATAGTTGGAAGCTTGGAAGGAGTTAATTCTGCATTTAAGGTTAAAGTCCAGGCTAACAAGCAGAAAGCAAAGATAAAAATCAAAGCTGAGAAAGGAGCAACTGATGAAGAAATTGCTGCTTTAGAATCTGCTTTGAAACAAGGAAAAGAGCTTGCTGGAGTTAGAATTGTTAAGAAAGGAGCAGGAGTAATTAAGAAAGAAAAACCTGAAAAAGGTGCAGAAGTAGCTAAAGGAAAAGGCAAGAACAATAATAAAGATAACGGTGAAGAACTTGAAGCAGAAGGTGAAGAAGAAGTAGACGAAGGTAATGAAACAGAAGAGCCAGAAGACAGCGGTAATGAAACAGCAGAACCTGAAGATAGTGGCAACGAAACAACAAGCTAAATAAACTTTTTTCTTTTTTATTTTTTTTATTTTTTAAATATTTCCTATCTTTATTCTTATTGGTTAAAAACAGAAACCTTTATAAATTATGACGGAATTCCGACTAATACATTAGATATAATCAAACTAAAACATAATTGGGGTGTTAATAAAAATGGCTGAAAAAACACATATAAATATCGTATTCGTAGGTCATGTTGACCATGGAAAAAGTACTACAGTAGGTAGATTACTATTTGATACTGGTGCTATTGATGAAGCAGCATTAAGAAAACTTAAGGAAAAAGCTAAAGAACTAGGCAAAGCTGGTTTTGAATTTGCTTTTGTTATGGATAACTTAAAAGAAGAAAGAGAGAGAGGAGTTACAATTGACTTAGCTCATAAGAAGTTTGAAACACAAAAATATTACTTTACTATTATTGATGCACCAGGCCACAAAGACTTTGTTAAGAACATGATTACAGGAGCATCACAAGCAGATGCTGGTGTTCTAGTTGTAGCAGCATCAGATGGTGTTATGGCTCAGACAAAAGAACACGTTTTCTTATCAAAAACACTTGGTGTAAACCAACTTATTGTTGCAGTAAACAAAATGGATGCTGTAAAATATGATGAAGCTAAATTTAATGCAGTAAAAGAAGATGTTTCAAAACTATTAAAGACAGTTGGTTACAAACCAGAAGAAATAAAATTCGTACCAGTAGCTTCATTAGTTGGAGACAATGTAGCTAAGAAATCTGAAAATATGCCTTGGTACAAAGATGCAACATTATTAGAAGCTATGGATACATTAAATGCTCCTGAAAAACCAACAGAGTTACCATTAAGATTACCTATCCAAGATGTTTATAACATCACAGGTATTGGTGTAGTTCCTGTCGGAAGAGTTGAAACAGGTGTTATGAAAGTTGGAGATAAAGTTACAGTAGTTCCAGCAAGAGAAGGCAAAGGAGTAACAGGAGAAGTTAAAACAATAGAGATGCATCATGAACAACTGAAGAAAGCAGAACCAGGAGACAACGTAGGATTTAACGTTAGAGGCATTGGAAAGAAAGATATTGCAAGAGGAGATGTATTAGGACCAGTTGATAATGTGCCTAAAGTAGCATCAGAATTTACTGCTCAGATGGTTGTTTTAAATCATCCAACTGTTGTAACAGTAGGATACACACCAGTATTCCATATTCATACAGCACAGGTCGCATGTCAAGTCACAGCAATAGAAAAGAAACTAAATCCAGCAACTGGTGAAGTTGTTGCAGAAAATCCAGACTTCATCAAGAATGGAGACGCAGCTATTGTAAAGATCAAGCCAATGCAGCCATTATGCATTGAAAAGCAAAAAGACATTCCTCAGATGTCAAGGTTTGCTATCAGAGATTCTGGAGCAACTGTTGCAGCTGGAATGTGTATTGATTTAGTTGAAAAGAAACTTGGTTAAATTTTTTATTTTTGATATGCATGGTGACCTCGGGCTTATCATGTTGTAAACCACTCTAAATGTGATTACGTAAAATGGCACAAAAAGCAAGAATTAAAATAGCAAGTACTGATATAAACAAAGTAAATCAAGTGTGTGATTACATTAAAGATATTGCTACTAAAACTGGAGTGAATATACGAGGCCCTATCCCTTTTCCTACTAAGAAATTAAAAATTACTACTCGTAAAAGCCCTTGCGGAGATGGTTCTGAAACTTTTGAACGTTATGAGATGAGAATTCATAAGAGAATGATTGATTTAGGAATGGATGAGAGAGCTTTAAGATTAGTTATGAGGGTGCCTATTCCTGAAGGCTTAAATATAGAGATTGAGATGAAGGATTAAAGGGCTGATGATATCTCGTGGACACTGCTTCTTGCACAATATTAGAAACTGTTGGAAAAGAACATTCACCTTTAGAGCAATTAGCTAGTTCTTTAATGCATTTAATAGCTATAAACCCTTATGTTAGGATAAGTTTAAATGAACATGACAATAGTGTTTCTATTAGTCTTAAACTGAGAATGATGGGGCGTTGTGAAGTTTTTAGAATATATGATCCTACTGCAGATGTTGCTGAGAGAAATGTAGCAGATAATAGGGTATTGATTGTAGATGGAACAAAACACCCTAGGTGTTATCTGCAAATAAGAGATTTTTTAGAAGAGCAAGGCTATGAACATTTCCATAATCCATTTGAGAAGTATACAAGAGAGAGATGGATGGAATATCAAGGTTTATAATTCTACAAAAGGTTTATAAATATAATATAATCTAAATTCTCTTATGCCGCAGTGGCACAACCTGGTACTGCGCAGGACTGGAACAGCCTGGTTACGCTCGTGACTGGTTGAAGAGATCCTGTTTCCGCAAGGATATCCCGGTTCAAATCCGGGCTGCGGCGTCATTTAAAAGAGGGTTAAATGCTTGAACTAATATTATTAGTATTGGGATTATTAGGATTGTTGCTTGGATCTGAACTAATTATCAAAGGTGCTTTAAATATTGCTGAGCATTACAAGATTTCTCATTTATTTATTGGCTTGACAATTTTAGCTATTGGAACAGATTTGCCAGAGCTTGTTATTGCTATAACTGGCTCAATTGATAAATTGATGGGAATTGAAACTTCTGGTTTAATTATTGGTGATGCACTTGGTAGTTGCTTTGGTCAAATAGGTTTAACATTAGGAATAATTGGTTTATTTGGAGTGTGTTGTTTAACAAAGCGAGAATTGCTTAGAGATGGTTTGATGATGGTTGGTTCTGTGGCTTTACTTTTCTTAGCTGGATATGATGGTGAACTTAGTAGATTTGAGGGTATTGCATTTATCTTAATTTATCTATTTTATTTTATGTCTTTGCGCAGAGAAGAAAAAATATATGAAAAAATTAAGAGAGCTCCTCCAATGCATCTTCTCTGGGATGCAGTTTCTTTGATTGGAGGATTTGCTATTCTTATTTATTCTTCAAACATAGTTGTTGAAAATGCCATTACGCTTGCTCAGTCATGGGGCATTGCTCAATCTTTGGTTGGTATTTTGATAGTTGGATTAGGAACAAGCCTGCCAGAACTAGCTGTTTCATTGGGTGCTATAAGAAAAGGAGCGTTTAGATTATCTGTTGGAAATTTAATTGGCAGCAATATCTTTGATATATTATTTACCTTAGGCATTGGAAGTGTGATTGCTGGTTTTAATGTCAGCAGGAATCTGTTGAGATTTGATATTCCATTTTTATTTGTTTTGTCAATAATTGCTCTGTTGTTTTTTAGAACGAAAATGAAGATAGCAAAAAAAGAAGCAATTATTCTTGTGCTAATTTATGCTGTCTATGTTGTATTAAAACTTAGAGGAATGTGAAATAAAAAGGTTTTTATAGTTATTCCTAGCTTAAATTAAAAAAAAGATGATAGTATATAACTTAATTTTGTTTGCACTTGCTGTTTTTGTTCTAATTATTAGTGGTTCTTGGGTTGTTAAATATTTGACTAAGGTAGCTGTTTTTCTTCGTTTAAGTGAATATGTGCTTGGATTTCTACTGATGGCTGTTGCTACATCTATACCAGAATTATTTGTTGGAATTAGTTCTGGTTTGGCTAGGAACACTGCTTTGAGTTTAGGTAATGTCATTGGTTCAAATATTGCTAATGTTACAATAATAATTGGAATTAGTATTTTGCTTGCAAAAGGGCTGGATATAAAAAGTAGAAAGACAAGAGTGGAATCTATATATATGACAGTTATTGTAATCCTTCCTATTGCTTTGACTTTTATTGGTGGACATTTGTCAAGATTAGACGGCATAATATTATTAGGTGTATTTGGTTATTACACGCGTGTTTTGTGGAAACAAAGAAAAGAATTTAAAAAAACAGCTGAAGGAAAAGTTCCTCGATGGCAGATTGTAGCTGATGTTTTAATGCTTATAGGGAGTGTTATTATATTATTCTTAAGTTCTCAATTTGTTGTCAAGTATGCTTCAAGTTTAGCTGTTGGATTTAATTTACCTCCAATTATAATTGGTTTATTTTTAGTTGCAATAGGAACATCTCTTCCTGAACTTGTTTTTGGAACTCACGCAATTCTTAAAGGCCATGGGCAAATGGCTCTTGGAAATATTATTGGAAGCTGTATTGCAAATGCTACTTTGGTTTTAGGAGTTACAGGAGTTATTTATCCAGTTGCATCTAATTTTCTTCTTTTCATAACAAGTGGTGTATTTATGATTACTGTTTGTTTTATATTTGCAACTTTTGTAGGAGTAGGAAGAAAACTTTACTGGATGGAAGGAGTTTCTTTGATATTGCTTTATACTTTTTTTATAATCACACAATATTATTTGAGAGGTATAGCATTCTAAAATGATATTTAACAAAGAAGGAATGCAAGGAGCCACGTTTGGAATAATGGATGGTATTATCACTATCTTAGGAGTTATGTGGGGTTTGTCTGTTACTCAAGATAAATTTATACTAGTGATTGGAATATTAACTGCTGGTCTAGCTGATTCTTTTGCAAACGCTGCTGGAATGCACGTAAGCCAGGAAACAGAAATACATCATAGAAGAAAAGAAGTTTGGAAGAGTACAATCTTGAGTTTTATGTCTACTTTTTTAGTTGCTATTGCTTTGACTTTACCTTTAATCTTTTTTAGTGTAAAGAATGCACTTATTATATCTGCATTAATAGCAGTCGTGCTTTTAGTTAATTTAGGTTATTTTGTTGCTGAAATCAGGAATAAAAAGCCAATTAGTTTAATATTAGAATATACGCTTATGGGAATTGTTGTTTCTGTTATCTGTTTTGGTTTAGGTAATTTAATTACTTGGATTTTTTAAGTAACCTTTAAAAATTAATTTAATTTTTAAGGTATTTGGAAGCCATGCTTCCAAAACTTTTAAAAACGAATTAAAATTTATTTTTTTCATGCTCCTGTAGTCTAGTCCGGCCAAGGATACGGCCCTCTCGCAACTGGTGTTAGGGTAAGGCTGTGGCCCGGGTTCAAAAGTGGCTCAAAACGTTTAAAAGGCGCTATGCGCAACTAACTTTTGATCAACACTCTGAAAGTCCCGGCGGGAGCATTTATTTTAATAGAATTCCATATTTTTTTAGATCAGTAACTTTCTCAACATCTTGTTTTTTAATTTTCATAAGTTCTTCATAATTCTTTATCTTGAATTTTCTTACTAAGAATTGAAAAGTATCCATATGGGTTCTTAATATTAATCCTAATACTTTATTTTTACTGATACATTTATGGCATATAAAGTTAGGTCCAATTATCTCAAGCCATTGAGATTCTTTTTTGCAGTTTTCACATTTCATATTC
>JAHWIM010000003.1 GCA_019322535.1 Candidatus Woesearchaeota archaeon | reverse complement strand
AGCAGTTGATAAATTACTAAAAGAAAAACAAATTACAATTAGAAAAGCTTCTATTGGAAATGTATCAAAGAAAGATATCTCTGAAGCAGAATCAATCTATGAAAAAGATCCATTAAAGTCAGTTATCCTGGGTTTTAATGTTCAAATCTCACAAGATGCTTCAGAAACAGCAAAAACAACAAAAGCAAAAATTCTAACAAATCCAGTTATCTATAAATTAATTGAAGACTTTGAAAAATGGCAAGAGCAAGAGAAAAAACGTCAAGAAGCAGCAGAACTAGACTTGCTAGTAAGACCATGCAAATTCCAATTTATTAAAGGATATATCTTTAGGCAAAACAACCCAGCAGTTTTTGGAGTTGATATTCTTGCAGGAACTTTAAAAGCAGGAATTCCAGTGATGAAACTGGATGGCAAGGAATTAGGCAAAATAAAAAGCCTACAAGCTGAACAAGAAACAATAGAAAAAGCAGAAGCAGGAAAACAAGTTGCAGTTTCAATACCAGGAATAACAATTGGAAGACAAATAAATGAAGGAGAAGTTCTACTTTCCTCTGTTCCAGAAGAAGATTTTAGAAAACTAAAAAAACTAAAAAAATATCTTTCAAAAAAAGAAATTGAAATCATTAAAGAAATTGCTGCAATAAAAAGAAAACAAAATCCAGTTTGGGGAATTTAATTAGGAATGTTTTTCATTCAAATCTTTCCAGCCCCATTCTCTACTTTTGTTTGATTCAATCTTTTCCAATATTTTCTTTTCAACATCAATATCAAATATTCCGCATAAATGGAGAATTCTTTGTATAGCATCTCCTAATTCTTCTTTAAAACCACCTTTTCCTTCAATATTTTTCTTTCTATAAGCTTCAAATGCTTCAGAAATCTCAGAGTGTATCAATGCTATTTTCTCAGCTACATTAACATCTTCTGGTTTTACACCAAAACCTTTTTCTTTTGCCTGCTTCATTACTATTTCTATTAATTGTTTTACTTCCATATTGTGCTTAAAAATCAGAAATTATATAAATGTTTATATCGATGAATAACTAATGATTAATCTCAAAATACTTAACAAAAAAGCAATCAAGGAAATTCTAAAAACAATTAAAAATCAATGGAATACAGATATTGATTTTAAAGATCAAGTTCTTCTTGAAGACAATGATGGTAAAATCTTCATAACAAACAAAGATATTTCAAGAATAGACTTATCAAAACTCAGAATAAATTCTATTGGCCTATATCTTGCTCAAAAAATGATTGACGGATTGAGACTGAGTATAGAAGGCTCTCAACTCATTGGCCCAAAAGCAAAAAAAAATGTTCTAGAATTAACTGAAAAGCAAAAAAAAGAATGGATTAAAGGTTATGACTTAGAATTAGATAAACCTCTTTCAGGGTTTTTGATCATCAAACACCAACAAGATTTCTTAGGTTGTGGAAAAGCAATAAAACCAAACAAACTCTTAAATTATGTTCCAAAAAATAGAAGATTAAAAGTTACTGAACCGCCTTTATCTTAACCTTAACTTTTGCATTTTCATTCTGCAATTTCTTAATTAAACTTCTTTTCAAATCAACAGCAGCCTTGTTTGCATTAATTCCTAATGTTCTCTCACTCTTAAAATCACTTCTCCTAACCACAATCTCTCTTTTATCATTAAAATCAGGATTAACATCAGCAATTACTTTATCACCTTCAATATCAATCTCTATTTTTTTTGCTTTCAACAACTTTTTAATTTCAGAAAAATAAAAATCAGCATCAACACCAACAATACAAGTTCCTCTTTTACTAACTTCTTTATCTTTAGTAAACTCTAATGTTGTTTTATGTGCAGCAGAGATATTAGAATGACCAAAAATAAAAAATTCCATCTCAAAGAAGTTCTTCAATCTTTCCTTTCTTTCCACTGCTACCTTTTCCTTTCTCTTTCTTAGCTTTTTCAACAGCCTCTTTAGCAGCTTTCTCTAAGTCAACACCTAATCCTTTCAATGCTTTAATGTGCATCTGCATCAATTGTTCAACTATTGCTAATATTTTCTGCATCTCTTCTCTTTCTTTTGCTAAAGTAGCAAGAGAACCTTTATGAAAACCAACTTGTTCATCTTTTGAAATTTGAGATTTCTTTGCCATAATAATCACCTATTGGATAAATTCTTGAAAAGTATATAAAGGTTTGTCTTTTTATTTTCTTGCCTTAAACAACAACCATCCCTTACAAATATAATACAAAATTATAGTAAAAACTATAGCTAATAAATAAGAAACCAAAGATCCAAATGTACTTTCAATATTTAGTATTTGTAATGGCTTGTAAATAAAAAGGAAATGAAATAAATAAGCAACTATAGCACCCTTGCCAAATACAATTAAAAAATCAAATATCTTATTTCCCCCAAATTTAGCTAATAGATATTCAATCAATCCAAATATCAAGAAAAACAAACCAACAAAAAATAGCAAATAAGAAGGCGATTTACCATAACCATTTATTGGACTAAATGAAAAATGCAATACCAAAGAAATTAAAACAATCAATACTCCTAATAAAGAAGAAATCCTTATCAACTGAATCTTCTTAAGTCTAAATATTAGAATCGATAAAACTACACCAAATATAGCAAAAGGAAGAAGATGCACTAAAGAAAATCCACCTCGCACGCTGAAATTCAATACTATTGAAATAAGATTTGATAAAGGAGTAAATAAAATTGGATTAAAAGGATAATTTTGAATTATATAATTATTTTCTAATATACTTTTTAAAAAAGGCTGAATAAATATTATAATTAAACCTATTCCTGCAAATACCCATTTTGATTTAAATAATAAAATCAACAACACAGCAAATAAAGCTGCTAGTCCAATACCCTGTATAGCTTCATTCCATTGGTAAAAAATCCTAAACCCAAAAACAAAACTAGTAAAAAATAAACTAATGAGAATATATCCCCCATATCTTTTTATAGCATGTAAAATTATATTTGATTTCTTAATATTCTTATCCAATCTTTTTTTAACTGAAATATAAGCAGATGTTCCGCTAATAAAAGCAAACATACCTATTCCAATCCAATTAATTGATATATTGAAAAAAGGAATATAATAAGGAGCCTGACTGTAAATATTGGTTTTTGCAAAGAAATCAAAAATCTGCCAAAAAACCATCTGTAAAATTGCTATTCCTCTTAAAATATCTATTGAATCAATTCTTTTCATTTTCTGAAATGGAATGCTTGAAAATTTTATATTTTCATTGCTTTTCATTTTATATGTATCTCAAGAACATCATTATCTTCTAGTTTATGATTAATTCCAAATTGCTGCCCTCCAAACTTTGCAGATTTGCCCCATACTCTTGCAAACTTAAACTTATCCACAAAATCCTTGTGTAATTTTGAGCAGACATCTCTTATTGCACATCCCTTGAACATTATCAATGGTTCTTCCATATCAGCACGTTTGTTAACTTCTTTTAAGAATATACTTATGAACCCAAGTCTGTTGTATATTGCTTCTCTAAGCTCTCCAATCCCTATATTTTTCTCTGCAGAGACGAGCACATCTGGTTTTATTTCTGCAACAATCTTTTTTAGCTTGCCTTCATCAATGAGATCTATTTTAGTAATCACTGTTAAGGCTTTTGTGTAAACTTTGTTTCCTTCTATTATATCAATAAGCTGATCAGCATCAATATCTGTTCTTATTAATATATCTGCATTATTT
>JAHWIM010000024.1 GCA_019322535.1 Candidatus Woesearchaeota archaeon | reverse complement strand
TCATAAATATCACCTTGTTTTTATAATTTTTTGTTTCAAAAATAAAAATAAAGAAGTTACATTACAACTTCTTCTGTTATTGATGGTGTTTCTCCTTTCATTACTAGATATTCATATGCTTTAGTTAGAACTAAAGCTGCTCTTGGCAAATCATTTGTTCTTAAAGAAGTAGTGTTTTGCCATTGGTCGTTGTTGTCTTTATATCCTCTTTGTATGGATATTGTCCTATAACTGGTCGCTTCGCCAGTTTTTTTATTTTGGCCTTGATTTTGCCAAACTGTAGCAGAAATAGCTCCTGCTCTGAATTTTTTTTCAGGTGTGTTTTTTATTTCGTTTGTGTTCATATAGAACACCTCCTTTGCTTTTCGCATTTTATTTCAAAACTTCCCTTATATTAGAGACGACGAAGGTCTCAGGAAGTGGAGTTTGTGTAGCTTGAGGTTATCAAGCATATATTTATAGAAGTCTTGTTTGTTTATAAGCGCTACGCGAGAATGTCCAGTGGGGCGTGATGGTGAATTTTATGGTTTGGGGGCTTGTAGTTATTGAATTCTTAAGAATCAGCTATGTCCAGTGGTTAGAATAATTTAATAACAATTAGTGCAATTAAAATAGCTAATAAAACATGTTCTTTAATTTTGCCTGTTGCTATCGGGCCTTCTATTTTAAAATGAGAAAGAGGATGTAAAAGATTAACGCCTGCTTTTGTGAATCCATCTATCAGTAAATGTGATGTATATCCTAAGAATAAGGCAACACCATATGATTTATTAATAAAAAACCAGACAAGGCCTGGAAATAAAATAGCTAAATAGATTGAATGAAAGATTCCTCTATGTTTTAGGAATATTGCTAATATGTGTGGGATTATAGGTATTTTTGAATTTATTAAACTGTGTTCATTATCTAGATCAGGAAGGATTGTGCCTAGAAGAAACAAGGCAAGGAAGATGTAAGTATTGTTTGTAACAATCATTGGCTTTAGCCAAATTGCTGCAAGAAAGCCAAAGGCCAAGTGGGTTCTAGCTAACATTTTCTGCTTTTTCTGCCTCAAGTTTTTGAATTTCTTCTTGAGGATTTGGATTTGGGAATACTAATTGTGAAACAAATTCTAATCTATCAAACATCGCGTTTTTTGTCACTCTTCCTACTAATTTGACTATTTTTCCTAATAATTCGTTTTTAATTGAATCAATCTTTGATTGATCATCTTTGAACGGGGTAATTTCTTCTTGTTTTTTATTTAGAAGTCTTTCTACTTGATTTTTGAAAAATACGCAACGTATTGTTTCTGTGCCATCATCTAAAATTAGATTGAGGACATAAGAATGAGTTGGAGTTACTTGATTATGAGTTAGGCAAGTAAATTGATTGTTTTCTTCTTTTGCTTTTTTTCCACATTCAGGGCATACTGGAAAGAATCTTAAATCAAATGCCTGGACTATTGTACCTAGAAGTTCTATGTTTTCATCAGATTCTTGTAAATTTTCTATGGATTTTCTTTTAGAAGAATATTCTTTAACTGCATCTATTTTTTCTCCTGCTGGGTTTAATATTAGTTTTGCTCTGTCATTTAGATGTACTTCTTTTCTTCCTTGATTTTCTCTGACATAGCCTCCAACTATTTTGATTATGTCATTTTCTTTTATTTCTTTTATTTTTTCTGCTTGGTCTCCCCACATTACAATTCTTATTGTTCCTGTTTCATCTCCAACAACCATAGATGCAACTTTTCCTGAACGATTTTGTGTTTGGAATTCTCTTAGTTCAAATAGTCTTTGAACTTTGCCAAGGGTTTCAACGTTTCTCATTCCTGCCAGGATGTTTTTTATTTGAAGTTTGCCTGGGGTTTGTTCAAACAGCTTAATTCCTAGTTCATTTGCGATTATGTGGGCTGCGCCCTCTCTTGAAATAAGACCAGAAAGCTGATCAAGCTTTTTTTCTATTTTTGAGTTTATTTCTTGTTCTGAAAGATTTGATTTAGCTTGTATCTTAGAAATTATGTCTGAAATTGGAATTTTAATCATTTTTGTAATTCTTCAGAAAAAGATTTAGTTTAAAAACTTTTATGTTTTGGAAAATAATTATTGTTGTTGTGGTTGTTCTGGGAAGTATAAAGCAAATTTGTATTTAATATTTGTTGATTCTATTTTATTTGTTGTTGGATTAAGTATTGGAAGTTTTGTTGGAGATATTATGCAGAATCTTGTTGTTCTGTCTTTTATTGTTTGGTCTCCTTCGCAAGAGCCAAATAAGAAGCCTGCAGGAAGATTTTGTTTAATACAGTTTTGTAAATCAGCAGTTGAACACTTTTCAACTAATTGTTTTGCTTGAGTTATTATATTTTGATATTCGTTAATGTTGTAACCTATATTTATATTGAAAGATGGTTTTATAGAATAATTTCCGTTTTCTAGTTTGTAAATCATATTTTCTGCAGCAATGCCTATAATGTTTTGAGCTAGGATTGTAAATTCATATTTTGGAGGGGGGAGTTTATTTACATTAAAATAATCATTTAGATTGTTTGTTAACCTTGTTTTAAAACTAAGTTCATAATTAGGATAGCATTCTTTGTCTTTGTTATTCCAGAGTTGATATTCTGTATCTGAAAATTTTCCACAAGAAGATGGAAAATAAAATCCTCCATTAGCTGCAAGGTCGTAAGAAGTTTGTATTGCTGAATATTTTGCAGATTGGTCTATATATAACAAATCTTGTTCTGCTGAATGGTATGTTTGAATTAAATCTAATTGAAGACTTCCAAGAGTTTTTTCAAATTGTGCTTGTTTTGTATATAATGTGAAAAAAAGCATTGGCATTATGATTATTACTATTAAGATTGAAAGGAAAAATATCATTACCATTGCTTTTTTTTGTTTTAATAGTTTCATTCTTTATAACCTGGAACAATTAATCTTACTCTTATTGGTTTTTTATTTTGTAATGGAATTGTTGTAGATACATCTAGCAGTTCTCTTTTTTCTCCTGTACAATTTTCTTTTGCCATAGATTTTTCTGCTGTGCTTTCTGGTGGATCATAATACCACAACCTCCAGCAAACTGGTTTTGCTGTTCCATAAACACCATTAAGCATTTTGTTTAATTCTAATATGAGTTTATCAGGCGGTGCTCCAAAATAAACATCTGTTATTAAATCTGCAACATTGCTTTTGTTTTCTATGGGTGCTCTAAGATAAGTTAGTAATATGGATTCATCGCTTAAATATGGTGTTTCTTCTGCAATTTCATAAGTTATATCTGGCTTAAAAAGTGCAAAAAGCACTAGCCAAAACAACATACCTATTGTAAAGATTAGCCATCCTTTTGCATCTAGATAAAATTGGATGAAAAAACCTTTTTTATTCACTTGCACTCACCACATCTATTCTTAATCTGCCTTTATTAATTTGGTCTCCTTTTTTAATGAGAACAGATCTCCATTTGATGGTTTTGCTGTATTGTTCAAATTTTACAAGAGGAGACCACCTATCATACCATTTTTGATTAAGATATGCATCAATCACTTCATTTGCATCTAGATTTTTCAGTTCTAATTTTACTGCAATCTGGTTTTTATCTGTGTTTATGCTTTTATTTAGCACTTTTTCATTGAATTTAGTCAAATCTATAATATCAGGATAAACTCTTCCTGTATTTGGATCTACGTAAGTAATTGAATTTGGAGAATATAACATTCTATTTACCAGGATAAAGTTTTTTGTTTGCTGTACATCTACATTTTCTTGAATTGAAGAAAAAGCTAAATATACTATTATTGCAAATGAAACTCCTATGAATAAGAATCTCCAAAAAAGTAAATTCATTGTACTAAATGTAACAGCTTTTTTGTTCATTTTCATTTTAGATATTGTTGAAATGCTTTTGAAATAGCAATTATTGTTTTTTGATCTTCTATCAAAGTTTTATCTAAGTAAAGAGAAACTGCTACAATTGCTGAAGTGAGTGGTGGTTCTTCTGAAGGAACTATAGTTGGTTTTAATTCTGGATTTAAATCTAATAAGTTATTTAATATTAAACAAGCAAGTTTTCTGCTTTGTTGAGAATTTGGTTTTATTTTTGCTTGCAGACTTTGATCTTTTTGATTTATTTTAATTATCATATCTGGCATTTCTGTAGGAACATAATCTGCTTTTTCTGAGTTTTCTATATTTGTAGATAATGCTTGTGTGATCTGGGCAAGATCTCCTGTTTGTGGCATTAGAATTACTTTAGTTGGTTTTGCAACTTCTGCAATTGGGCAAGTAAGCTTGTTTGTATTTAATTTTTTATTTATAGCAATTCCATCTGTTGTTTTTACAAATTGAAGTTTAACTTCTGTTCCAGGTGTTTGCTCTGGTTTTGATCTTGTTAAAGTTGGAAAAACTTTCTGAAGAAATGTTTTTTTCCATTCTGCTTTTTCTTCTGGAGAAACTGTTTGATATTCAAGAAGCAAATTTCTATCTTCCATAAATGGGAAAAATGCTCTTTGAGTTAATGGAGGATCTGGGTTTTGTGTTGCATCAAAAACTTGAACCGTGTTTTCCTCAAATCTAAAATCAAACCAGAATGTGTCTTGAGGATAATTTATTTCTACATTACTTGGAGCAGTGTATAAAGAATCAAGAAGAAGAGATACATCTCTTGCTAGAAAGTTTTTTTCAAAAGTTGTACTTTCTCCTACATTATCTATAAAAGTAGTGAGTAAAAAGAATAGAACAACTACAAAAACTAGATCTATCATGAACCACCAAGCTCCGCGCATACCTCCTCTTTTATTGAACATTTTATACACAAGAAATTGTTATAGTTTGGTCTTGTTTTGTTAGTTTACAATTTTGGATTATTGCATCCCCTGAGTCTTGGCTTATTTTTGGAGGATATGATTTTTCTTCAACTAAATTAAAATCAATTTTTTTACATTCATTAACTTCTTGTTTAATAAAATCACACGTATCTTTTTTACAGATACATAAACAGGCTTTTCTGGGTTCTCCTTTTAATGTTGGCTGACAGTCTGGTGGCTTATTTTTTGAATCTATCTTATATCCTTTAATTATATGATGTGCATCTATATACACTGGAACTGTCCTTGTTTCATTTTCTTCAAGAAGATTAATTTCTGCTTTTAACAATTCTAAAGATCTTGTTGTACCATCTGCTGGCTGTCCTCTCCAATAATCTAATATTTTTGATCCAAGTGGTAATCCTATTGTCAATGTGATTATCACAAAGAGTATTAATTCAATTAATGTTCTTGTTTCCATTGCTTTTTTAGATTTCATGTACATTTTCCGTTTGCGCAGCCTTTTTCACACTCGTCTATTAGTTGTAGTGTTCCGTCAGATTGACATTTATATACACAATTTCCTTTGCAGATTTCTTTTCCTTCTTTTGCTTCTGCTTCTGTGCAAGCTGATTTGCCAAAGAGTCCTCCTATAGATGTTGTTGCAATTTCTGCTTCACATCCTGCTTTTTGACCAATTCTTGTAAAAACACCAAAGACATTGCCAATTTGTGCTCTGAAAATAAAGATGATTATTGCAAGAACTAACAATGCTATAATAGCAATAATAATATAATTTATAGATATTCCTTGTGATTTTTTATTAAACATTTGCATCACCTTTTTTGATTAGAATATGTTGGTTTGTATATAAAAGATTTGTGATTATTTCAATGATTTCATGTATAGTTTAGAGTCTTTTCTATCTTCTTTTCCTGATTTAAAGAATAGAGCAGTGTTTGATAAGCGAGGATACCAGTCATCTCCTGGGTTTGTTGTTATTTGTTCTAGTTTTCCTGTATTTAAGTGTTTAAGAAAGACATCTTCTTGTCCTCTTATGTTTCTTACAAATGCAACCATTGTTCCATCTGGAGAAATTGAAGGATGATATCCAGTTGATATTTCTTCTATTATATTTGTAGTTGTATCAACTACGTATATTCTTGATGTTGTGCTTGCTTTTTTTCCTTGAAAGGTTATTTTCCTTGCGTCTGATGACATAGATATGTTTTCTGCTGTGATATTTTTCCTATCTACTATCTTTGTTCCATTAAGATATAATCCATCAAAACCAATAATTGCAACTTCTAATCCATCAAATGATATTGCTGGCTGTGTGTTTCCTCCGCTGTTTCTTAAACTATTATATCTGCCTTCTACTGCTGATACGACAAAGGTATTAAAATCACATACATGTATCTTTGGGCGTCTTGATCTCCATGATTGAAACGCTGCTCTTCTACCATTGCCTGAAATTACAGCATAGCTATCTATATGATCATTACTAAATCTTCCTGGAGTAGATTTTCTTGGATTTTTAGATATATTAGTCAATATTCTTCTTTTTATATTATAAAAGTAGATTTCTTCATCTCCATTTCTTTCTGATGTAAATACTATTATTGAGCCATCGGCTGAGATAGAAGGACAGGTGTCAGCTGCTGGGTTTTTTGTTAGATTTTTTGCTAATAATGTACTTGTGTTTACTGAGTAGATTTCTCCTGCTCTTTCTGCTGCAACCCATAATCCATCTTGTGAAACTGCATATGTAGCTGCTACTCCTAAACATTTTAATTCTAAAGCAGCTGGTTGCACTGGTTTAATTGGT
This sequence comes from Candidatus Woesearchaeota archaeon, assembly GCA_019322535.1. Taxonomy (GTDB): domain Archaea; phylum Nanobdellota; class Nanobdellia; order Woesearchaeales; family WJKL01; genus JAHWIM01. Next base: position 38,838 of record JAHWIM010000024.1, on the reverse strand, counting down.
GGTTTAACTGGTTCTGGTTGTCTTGGTTTTGAGACAGTTCTTTGTTCAGGTTTTTCTGGCTCTTTTGTTATTGGTTCTGGTCTTCTAACGATCCTTTGAGGTGGTTTTTGAATTGATGAGGGTGTTGTCTTGAGTGGTTCAATTTCTTGGACTAATTGAACAAGTTTTGTAGCGCCATTTCTTCCTTCCCATTCTTCAGCAAAATCTTTATGAGCAAGATATAAGCCCCCATTAAAAGTAATTGGTCTTAAAGGCTGGCCAGCAACATTTTTTTCTATTTCTGATTCAGCTTGTCTTCTTACTAAATCTAAGTTTCTTTCAAAAACTGCTTGTGCTTCAGCATGTTTTTCACTATAGATTATTAGATGTTTTGCAACTCCGTGTAAATTTCTTTCTGCTACTGCTTTACTTAATTGTGAGATTTCTGCTAGTGTTTCTCTGCACTTTTTATAGAGTTCTCTATAGTTAATTTCTCCTTTAATTTCAGCAGGATGATGCCATCTAAATAAAAACATCGCTTGTTCTAGAAGCTCAGCTTCTTGCTGCAAAACCATAAGATAATTTCTACGAATTCTTGTTAAATTTTTAGCAGATCTTACATTTTCTCTAACTTCTGTGTTAGTTAAACTGCCTGCATTATCACAAAATCTTTGATATGCTTGTATCATTCCATTTTCATAAGAAGCTTTATTGACTATTCCTTCTAATTCTTCTCTGAAATTTAACTTTCTTTCTCTGACTAACAGCTGTCTTATGTCTTCAGAAATTTCCATTGAGTGAGGCAAAGATCTGCCATTTAAAGAAACATTTTCAACAAGTGCTTCTAAAACAACTTCTTTATCTCTTTCAAACAAAGCAGCATTGGCTTGTCCATAAAATTTTTCTCTTTTCCATAAAAAATCTTTTAAAATATCTAGCTGTTTTGCAAATTGGTATGAATCTTTTCTGTAAAAATCAGGAGTTAACTTATCAACAGCTCCTTTTCTCAATCCAATTATTCCTAATTTTTTCCTATATGTATGTAAATCTTCTTTGGCTTCTTGAGCATAGGCTGCTTTATCAAATAATATTGATTCTCCTGCTTCAATGCCAAAATAAAGAATTCCTGCTAAAAATAAAGTTCTCCCCCAGCCCATGTAAGGGGATTAAAGTTAATAAGTATTTAAATTTTATCTGATGTATATGAATGTTTCTGTAAATTCTTCGTATGCTATCAGCCTAGCGAGAACAGCATGATCAACTTCTCCAACCATCATGCCTCCACTTATAGGATTTAAGTTATTCCAGTCAACATCTACATCGATCTTATTTATGTAGATGCCATTTTCTGATTTTGAGAAATCAAATGGTTTTAGATGCATAGCATTTTTATTTTGAAGATTGTCTCCCCACAGGATGTTTGTATACTTGACTTTATTTTTCCAATCTTCATCAAGGAAGATATAAAAAACAAATCTTTGATCTTCTTCTCTTGCGAGGATAAATGAGTCAATTACTCCATCATATGGATTTAGTTTAGAGTCTATTCTCATTATTGCGTTTTCTTCAACTATTTTTATTTGCTCTTGTATTGGTTTATTTCTTGTCATATTGATTAATTTTTCTTCATCGCCTGCATATAAATTACTAAAAGAATTTCCTTTGTAAAAACCAGTATAGAAAAAAGAAATTATATCTCCTTGTGTGTAATAATCTTGTTGGCCAACATCAGCAATATTTTTTCCTCTGGTTGCTTTGTAAATATCAATCTCTACATCATCTGTTTCTGGTGTTTCATATCTATCCTCAATCCATGTTTCTGGCTGTTCTGCAAAATACTCGCTGCCTATTTGAGGTGGTTGATATCTTACTAAAAAGATTATTGCTCCTGTAAGTATTAGCAAGATTGCGATTATGAATATTGTTTTTTTGCTCATTTTAACCACGATTTGGCCATTGCTGGCTTATTCCAAGTTCTTGTTTAACATATTCGCCACCTATTGCTGTTGCAAAACCTGCACCAACCATACATCCAATTGCAACTGGCGGTGCAAAGCCAAGTCCTAGACATAAAAACGGCAAACCAATCTCAAAAGTTGTTACAAGGCCAGATAATACTTCATTTGCTGGGTTTTTTCCATGATAACAGTAATTATAATCATAACCTTTGGTTTGATAATCCTCGGATAAAACAGGATTTATTTCTAGGCATTTTGGTTTGTAAGTATTATCAAATTGGAAAAACCCTTTTGGGATGCATTCTTTGATAGGTCTTCCAAGGTCATCTACTTTGTAAAGCATTGGGTTTGTTCCGTCAAAATGAGCTACTGCTCCTGTTGTATGGATGTCTGGAAATTGTTCTTTTAGTTGTGTATAAGCTATGCCTGTTTCATACAATCCTTCTTCAGGGTCTGGCCTATATCCACATTCACATCTTGTTACTCTCATCATAATGTCTGCAAAACAAGGACTTACTAAGTGGAATCTTATTGGCGGCTGGTCAAACCAATAAGCATGTTTATCTCTTGTTAAAGAGAGATAATATTTTTCTGCTTCAGGAAGCAGGCCAATGTTTTTTTCTTGTTTTCCAAACTCTTCCATAAAAGTGTCTTTAGTTACAAATTTTAATGGTGAATCATCATAAACAACAGTGCTTTCAAGAGGCGTTTTTAAACCAATTGCGTTTGTTCCTATTGGTTTTGCTTTTTCAGACATGCTTTCAAGTTTCATTGCATAATATGTAGCTGCTCCAATGATCAAATTTCTTGTTTTAATTTGACTAGAAGCTACTCTTATTGATCTTTGAGCAAATCTTTCAAAAGGGGCTGCATATTTGTATGCTGCTCCCCATAATGCCTCTCCTTCAACTAGAATAATATCATCAAGACGTGTAGCCATTATTTTTTTTGCTGCTGTTTGGGATGCCCTATCTGCTCCTGCTTCAAACACTTCTCCCAAAACCACATCTCCAGATGGAGTAATCATTCTTGGTGTTAATTCACTAACTTCTCTTGCTACATGTCTTAGTTCAGCGGGTTTAAGCGCATTTAAGCCAGCGCTGGCTTCTTCCATCATTTTTTTTATTGCACTTTTAGCTTGTCTTTCAGTGAGATCAGGAGATAAACTTTTTCCTAAAATATTTTCTGTTCTTGTCTTAATCTTATGCATTTTGATTAATGTTTTAGAAACTGCTTCTGCATTTTCTCTTGCTACTGCTTCTCCAAGTTCTTTTGATGCTTTTTGAGCAACTGCTTCTTGAACTTCTTTTCTTGCTGCATTGAAATGTGTAGTAAAAGGTCCTTGTCTTCCTACAGCATCATATAATTGGTTTGCTCTTTTGGTTATAATTTCTCTATAAGCAAGATTGTCTTCTGTGAAAACAGCTTTGCTCATTTTTTCAAGAAATTCTTCTTGGCCTTCTTTAGTTAATCTGCCTGCTCTTGACACAAGTTTGGGATTAGTTGCTAATTCTTCCAGTATTTCTCTGCTGGCTTTTTCTGCACTTTCTTTCATACCTTTGACTACAGCTTCTGGTGCTTCTCCAATAAGTTCTTTTGTTGCTTGAGCTATAAATTTTTCAGTTGTTTCTTCAGCAGCTTCTTTTAACAACTGCCGTTTAACAGCAGCTTCTGCGCTTTCTTTAAAAATTCTGCTGAGAAGGCCTCCAACTGTTTTTCTTCCAATAAAACTTATTGCATCTGCGACAGCACTTTTGATTGCTTTAAACGCTTTTCCTACGAAAGTGCCCATTAATCTTCTTCCTATTGGAGCTAGAAGCGTTCCCATTCCTAAAGTTAAGAGGTCTATGCCTAATGAAATTGCTCCTGCTGTAACTATTCCTACCCAAGCAATTTTATAACCAGCTACGTGCCAATATTTTGCTTCATCTTCTGGAAATTTTTCATAAAAAAGAATGTATTCTGGGTCTCCATATGCATTAAGCCATTCTTCTATGGTGTAAATAAGTATGCTTGGAGATTTAGTGATGTGTTGAGGTAATGAAAAATCTTCTATATAAATTTGTCTGATAGAAGAAGCTACTTCTGCTTCACTTGGTGTACAATGACCACTTCCGACAGTTGTTATGTGAACTTCATTTATGTCATCATTATCAGAACAAACTATAACTTTTTTTTTCAAGTCTTTTGTAATTTCAATGTCTGAATCCCAAGCAATATTTTCAATATTAAGACCTTTAAGCTCAACATAACCAAGTGTGAAAACAAAACCTATGCCTCTATATGAATTTGAGGCTATTCTTCCTACATTGTTCCAAAATCCGGTGCCTTGTAAATCTTCAATCTTTTTTTTGTGATATCCTTGTTGTTTTAGTTTTTCAAATCCAGCAGCTAAACTTTCTTTTGTAACTGTTTGTCCTTTTTCCATGGCAGTTGGTTCTACTATAAAACAATATTTATTCTCTTTTGCTTCATCATAAAATATTGTCCAGCAATCAACTATGGCTTTTGCCATTTGTTCAGAAGGATCTCTGTTACTAGCACCAAGATAAAGGGGCCTTAGATTAGAAAGTGTTGGAATAACTTTTGTATTGCCAAAGCTTCTGTTTATATCTGACCAAGATTTTTGCAACATGCCTTGATCAGATTCAACTAGTCTGTTTACACCATACAGCAGACCAATAGTAGAATGAATCGCATCAATATTCATGTCTTTTGTTGTATTATAACGTTCAACTATTGATTGGTCAAACTCAGAAATATTACCTAAACCTAACATATATCTAACAAGATTTGAGTCATCTCCTAATAGAATTTGATAAGTTCCATAACTTGCTCCGCCTACAACTGTTAACATTATTATTGCTTTTACAAGTGATGCTATAGCTATTGCTGCTTTTTTGTTTTTCATTTAACCAAATCCAAATATTGATTTAATTTTTTGAACTAAATCTGTTGATCTTGCTATTATCATCCCTAGAATAGCAAGTGCAATAAGTAAAAATAAAAGGACAAGGAGTATTTTACCTAATACATCCCATGCAATTCCTTTTTTTAAACTAAGACGTCGCATTCATCAACCACTCCATCATACTCAACAAATTTTAATGTATTTACAAACATTTCTTTTTCTTTTGGTTGAGTTTCTGTCCACCATGCTTCAAATGCCTCCCAAGTGGGTTTAATAAGGCCATCTTTTATAGCATGTTTATTTTGTGCAACAAAAACAACTGACCATGGTTCATCAAAAGTATAATAATATTGAGGCGGGTTAAATGCATCTGTTTGGTCAAGAGAAAACTGATAATATGTTATTTGATGAAACTTTGGATTGTGTTTGATCATATACTCTTGTAGGGTGTTTTCTTCTGCAACAGTTTCTCCTGCAAATAAATCTTTTACTTCTTGTTTGAATTCTGTTCTTGAACAAATCATACACTGTCTATATTTAGCTTCACTAGGATAATTGCTAAATATTCTTAGCTGGCCTGCTCCAAATTGGTCCCAGCAATCAAAGATTAGATTAGCCATAACTGAATTTGTTTTGTTTAAAAAACATTTTTTTGATTTTTCTGTATCTTTTGTGCCTTTTTTGAAAATGCCTTCTTTGCATTTGATCTCGATTTTTTGTTTATCGCCACCTGATTCGATGATTATTTCATCAAGACCAACTGTTACAAACCTTGTAGGACAACTGACTTTGATGTGTTGTACTTGTGTATATGGATTTCTTAATCTGGAATTTGCTAAAACAGTTGACTTGCAAAGTGCTTTGTCATAGCCTGTTACTGCTGCTTCGCTTATTTCTCGAACAATAAATATTCCTGCTACTGTAAATATTAGTGCATAAATCAGCTTAGCTGTAAATGTTGCTGGCCAAAATTGTGATTTTTTAAATTTCATGGTGGTGGTTGTAAGATATTTATTATTTTTGGTAAAAAGAAAAGGAAAAAAATTGCAAGAACTATAAGGCTGATGATAATCCATGGAAGCTTGTCTGTAACAAAGTTGCCTCTTTTTGATTTCATGTTAGAAAAAATAGAAAAAGGATATATAATTCTTTCGGAAATTAGAGAGGAAGACAGCAAACTTCACCTTCTGCGCATAATCCAGAGACAGGTGCTTCTCCTGTTTCACAACCTTCTGTTTTTGTTTTGCATGTTCCTCTTTTTGATTCACAATCACCCACTTCTCTACTAAATATTCCTATCCTGCCTGCAAAGATTGCTATTATTACTGCAAGAACTATTAAAACAATAATTGCTATTATAATTACGTTCAATGGTAAACCTTGTGCTTTCTTATTCATTTTATAATTGGCAGCATTCAGCATTTGCTTCTACACAATCCTCATATCTTCCTGATATTATGTAGCCTCCGTCATCAATGCAATATTGACGTGTATCATAGCATTTTCTATTTGTTCCTGGAATATTGCAATTTTTTGCTGTATAAGGAGATGCTTGCTCTTTAACTCCTGTTCCGAAAAGCTGAATTCTTCCTGAAAAAATGATTACAAGGACTACCAATACAATTAAAACTATTGCTGCTATTATAATTACATTTAAGGGAAGTCCTTGTGCTTTTTTACTATGCATTTTTATGCTGTTATTTTTACACAACAATCTACTTCTTGGTCATCTACTGGTGGACAGTTCCACTCTGTAAATCTTGTTGGAAAATCTTCTACTGAAGAATCTGCTTGTCCGCATGATTCTCCTATGTCTGCACATTTTCCACCTTTGTTTTCGCATTCTCCTACGCTTGCTCCAAATCGTCCTAGTCTGCCTGTAAAGATAACTGCTAATACAACTAGAACTAACAAAGCAATTGCTGCTATAATTATTACATTAATAGAAATACCCTGTGCTTTTTTTGACATTATTTCACCTCTTATTTAAACTTGTTTAAAAAGCGTTTTTTAATTAAATTTTGATTTTTTTGTTTATAAATGTTGCGGTAGCTTCAATCTTAACCGCATATATCAAGCCTTGTTAGGACAACTCCTGATGATGATGGGATTGGTTGTGATTGGGAACGTTTTTCGCCCCGGCAAGAACCTCTAAGTATATGTATGTCTGTTTGTGATACTGTTAATTCAAAGTCCAAATTCCAGGATATCAATGTTCTATCGAGGATTTCATTAATTACTGATTCTGCATATCTGCAAGATCTTGAGCCATCAGGACAGTCGCATGTGCCTTCTGTTGCAGGATTTTCTGCACAATTAGCCAAAAGACCTCCTACATTCCTGCATTTAATGTCTCCAGTACAATCTGTTGATGTTTCAAGTAAAGCATAAAGTGTGTTTGCAGCTATTTCTGATTGAGTATATTGTTTTTTTAGTGTTGATGGTTTTCTTAGTACAATAAATGAAAGTACAAAAAGAAGAGCTAATGTTATAAGAATAACTACTACTACAAGGCCCATCATTTCTGTTTGGCTTTTTTTGTTTTTAGATGTAAACATTTATATTCAACACTCCAAAAGAAAATGTATCATCAATTGGTTCATGTAATGCAACTGGAACTGGGATTTTAAGTTCTCCTTTATATTCTGGTCTTCTTAGATCATAGATTTCCCATGTTTTGTTTTCTGGATAAACTTGTTCAACATAGACTTTGCTGTATTCAAAAACCTGGAAATAATAAAGTTTGTTTTGTTCTTGATTGATTATTTCTTGATATGATTCTAATTTTTCTATGTCAATGCACCCAGAAGGAAGTTCTGCTTGTGTTGTGCATTGAATTTCTGGAAAATAGCTAACTTTTTGAGCTATTTGAATTGATTTTAAGGTTTTGTCTTCTTCTTGTTCTCTTTCCAATGATGCATTTTGAATTCTTGAGTAGAACATTAAGCCGAAAAGTACTAGGAGAAAGAAGATAAAAAGTATTGCAATGGTTTCTGTCATTTTTACTTGGGCTTTTGTTTTCATTTTTAGTATATTTGAGGGCAATCTTGTGTGATAAGAATATCATGATTATATTGTATTCCAAATGGATCATAAACTAATGAATTTATTTTGGCAAATTGACAAGTATTAGGATCATCTGAACATACATCTATAAATTCTGCAAGTTCAGCAATTAGAAGTCTGCCAGAATCTCCTTCATAATAATATGGTGCACAACCTGAGCCTGCTAATGATTTTATTTCATCTTCTCTGTCAGCAAATACTTTAGCAACAACAGCTAGTCTTTTAATTGCTTTTTTAATATTACATTCAAAGAAGGTTTTGTCTTCTGAGAATATTGCACCATAAATAAATATATCTTCTTCTGTTTTAAGAACAGGGGTTGTTCCTTGTAAAGTAAAAAATGCTCCTGTTTTTTTATAAAATTCAATATTGCTCTGAGAAACTTTAATTGCTGTTACATCTTTATCAGGCATTGTTCTAAAGGTGGATGCTGCATTTCTGTCAACATCTGTAAAGAAAATAAATTTTACTTTGTAGTTATTTTTATCTGCAATTCCCAAAGTTGATGTTCTTATTTCTTTGGTTATTTCGTCTGGAAGTTCTGCTTCTATTCTTTCTGCAAAGCTGTTTTCTGGATTAAAAACAAGGATGTATCTTACTTGAGCATCAGTTAAATAGAGGAAATTCATTACTTTAAAAGGCAGTTTAAATTCTCTTGACCATGTAACTAATGTAGGGCCTTTTACTAGATCTGGAGCAAATATTACATCAAATGGTGTTCTTTTGTTTACTCCTGTTTTTGCAATTTCAAAGTCTGAATAACCTTCTGCATCGCAAGTGAAGGAGATTGGTGTTTTTGGCATTGTAAGAATGTTAGTTGTATCTGGTGTTACTCCTGCTCCTGTTAATATTGCAGCAATATCTGTTCTGATTGAAGCTGCTAATTTTGTTTGAGAAATCATTCCTTGTTTTTGGACAATTGTAATAAAGAAAATAAGGATAATTGTTCCTGCAACAAGAACAAAAATCCAATTAAAATGCTCCATCTGGGCTTTTTTGTTTAATTTTGTTGTGGTTCTGGCCATTTTTCAATTTGTGTTCTGTCACCAAGCCCTTCTAATCTTAGAGTAATTCTATTGTTAAGTGTTGGAACGCACAATGCACCGTCTGGTTCTGTTATATCAATTTCTCCTGTTTTTATAACAAAGTCTGTCCATGGAACTAAAAAGATGTTTTGTGTTTGGTCTTTCCAAGCATCGCAACCAATAGGATTAAAATCTGGATTTCCTGGCTTGCAGACTTTGGAATTTTCTACAACGCCGATAGGTTTTGAGAAATCTACAAAACAAACTTTTGTGTATTTTGATGGAAGAGGAAGTTCAACTTTTTTAACACTTCCATAGTCTGATGCTATTGTTCTGATCTCTGACTCTAAGTCTGTTTTGAACCTTACTAATCCTATTTGTTCTGTTCTTTGTCCAAATCCTCTAATTGTCCTGTATCCATACAGCATTATTGATACTGCTAAAACTGCTGCAAAGATATAGATAAAAACTTGTCCTAATTGTGCTTTCTTTGTTTTCATTTTTTATTTTTTATTTTTGAAAGTTTTTCAAAAACCTCTTTTGTTGATTTTTTTGTTGGAGTTGGTTTTGCTAGTTTTGTAAATATATTCTTTTTTTCTTTTTTTGTAGCAAGTTTTTCTAAATGAGAAAAGATATCTTTAGCTAGTGCTTTTTCTTTAGTGGTTAATGGTTTTTCTGATGGTTTTTTTGGAATAGTTCTTTTCTCTAATAGTTTGGAAAGTTTTTCAAATTCAGGACGTTTTACAGAAGGAATTTCTTTTACTTTTTTCTTAGCTAGATGTTCTTCTGTAATTTTTGCAAGCTTTTCAAATTCAACTCTTGTTTTTGGGACAGCTGGTCTTGCTGCTGGTGGAATAGGTGTTGGTCTTAATGTTGGTTTTACTGGAGTTTTTTTAATTTCTGGTTTTGGTGTAGGAATTGGTTTTGGTTTGGGGATAGGTTTAGTTACTTTTGTTGGTCCAAATGCTTCAAAATATTTTTCTCTGTGTTTTGATTTTCTTTCTCTTGATTTTCTTAATCTTTCTCTGGCTGCTCTTCTTCTTAATTCTGCTGGAGAAATTACTGGTTTTGGTGGAGGAGCTGGTCTTGCTGGTACTGCTGGTCTTGGAACTGTTGGTGTTACTGGTCTAGTTGGTCTTGTTAGGGGTGGAACATATGCTGGCCTTATTGTTGGTTTTGGTGGTCTTTTAACAACATATTTATCATACAATAAATAGCCTGAACCTCCTGCTATTAACAATAAACCAAATATTAACAATAATAATGGAAGTATTCCTCCGCTTGGATGTGAATCTGGATCTACTGGATTAAATCCTTGATCTATTTCTTCTTTATCTGTCCATCCATCTCCGTCTGTGTCTTTTTTAGTTGGATTAATGAATCTTCCTGTGTCTTTGTAATAATTATATTCTTCTAGATTTGTTAATCCGTCTCCATCTGTATCAATATTTGCATCTGCTGGATCAAGAGGATCTAAGCCTGCTCTTTTTTCCCATTCATCGTCCATTCCGTCTCCATCAGAATCTTTTTGAGAATCTGCACATCCATCTGCATCAACTGTATCTCCTCCTGGTGTAAATGGACATAAATCTTGAGTGTCTGGAATTCCATCATTGTCTGCATCAAATACATCTGCAACTGTTGGATCTGTTCCTTGTATATATTCTTCATAATTAGTATAACCATCATTATCAGGATCTCCATCTCTATCATCTGGATCATTAGGATTTAAATCATACCTTATTTCCCAATAATCAGGCATTCCGTCTCCGTCTGAATCTTTTTGCTCTGGAGAACAACCAACATCATCTACTGTTGCTCCTGTTGGTGTTCCTGGACATTGATCTTTGTCATCTGGAACTCCATCAAGATCTTCATCTGCTGTTGTGATTAATTGAGAGCCTGTTGCAGTATTTCCTACTCCATCAGTTACTCTATAACAGAAGTTTGTTGTAGAATTTAAGATTACAGGCGAGGTATAATTCTTATTAGCAATAGTACATTCAGTAGGTGGAATTGTTGCTGAATAAAGTTTTTCACTGCAGCCGTTTCTATCATAACAATCTAAAGTAACTTCAATTCCTTGTGAGGTTGATGCAGTTAAGAGTGTTACTGACGGCGGGTCTGTATCTTCTTCACAGATTGGGTCTGTTAGGTTTTTAACTACAAATCCATCACTTGATATTTCTGAACCAATATTTCCTGCTTGGTCTACTGGTTTTACTCTAAAATAATATTGACTACCAGAATCTATATTTAGGTCTGTAAGTTCTGGATTGTTTGAAGTTGAAGTTGTCCAACTAAGAATTGTATCTTCTGTTATTGAATCATAAAGTGAAAAATTATAATAAGCTATTGGAGATGTGTCATTTGCATCAAATGTTGGTTGAACTGTTCTGCCGCAAGCAAACTCATAGTCTTCTGCTTTTGTCATTACTGGTGGTGTTTGGTCTACAGCAAATTTAATAACTCCATCTCTTACATCGTTAGATTGTACAAAGCGGCATTTTACTGGGAAAGTGTATGGGCCTTCTGCAAGCCCTGTTTTTAGGTCTGTGTGTTCTGCACTGCCTGTTATAGGGAAGTCTTCCCAAACTAATTCATCTTGGTATTGACAGTTAGCATCTTTATTTGTTATGACTGTAAGATTTACTGTTGTTTCTCTTGTTGCTTTGTTTGGCAGTGTCCTTATTATTGAGCCTGCTGCACTAAAGTCAACAGAAAAATCAATTTTTCTGGTTTGTGATATATTGCCTGCTCTATTCTCGCAGGCAATTGTATAATTATGGGTTTTTTGGTCATCTGCTGCTGTAAGATGTACTTCATGAGTGTGTGTTGTTGAGAATTGTTTTTTGTCCCAGCTTTCAAATTTACCATTCATATATTGATATAGTTGTGCAACTTTATCAAATTTACAAATAGTTCTATCGTCTGTGAAAACATTGAGTGTAACTATTGAACCTTGAACTACTGGGTCTGGGTCTGCAAATGCCTGCGTTATAACAGGAGGAGTTGGATCATATTCAAGAGTATAAACAACTGGTTCTTCATTTACTTTTCCTTTTGTATCTTTACATTTTATGTTCATTGGATAAGGGGTTGCAAATGAGAAATTATAGTAAATGAAACTTGTTGGAGAGAGTTTTGTGAATTGATTTAATGGGCTTACTAGCTCATCAAATACAAAATCTCCTGCTGCAAATTTGCATGCTTCTGTATCTCTATCAACTTTAATTTCTACATCAAAAGTAGGTGTATGAGATACATTGTAAGGGGGTTTGACAAGTATTATTCCAAAGAATTCTCCTATTAATATTGTTCCGCATTTTACTATTTCTACATTTCCTCCTTTGTCTGTAGAGAAATAACAGATTCTTGTATTATTTGTTGTAGTTATTCTAGTTACTGTACTGTCTGGAATGCAGGTTTCTGTAATGCTAGGAGCTATGCAATAACGGATATCTGTTATATCACAGCCATAGCTGCTTGGCAATATGTCGTTGCATGTTAATATTACTGAAACATTTCCTTTTAGACCTGCTTTCCATTCTGTTGTATCAAAATAATAATCGATTGTATTTGAAAGATTTACAGAGGTTACTGGCGGTAATTCATCTATAGTAAATATTATTGGAGCTGAGTCTTTAACTTCTGGTTTAGTAAGGTCTGTGCATCTTGCTTCAAAATAAGGATAATAAGTATTTGTTGCTAAAAGATGTGTGGATGATGTATGGGTTCTGTAATCTGTTGTTGTAAATTCATCAAAGAACTCTCCTTGTTTATAGAGATCACAAGAAGATTGGTCTTGAGTTTTTACTTGGAACGTGATTGAAGTTTCTTTGGTTGGTCCATCTGGGAAAACTACATCAATATAACGATATACATCGATTAATAAAGGTTCAATTGTTTTTGATATTGTATTTCCAAAAGAGTCTGAACAAGTGACATTGTACTTATATAGGCCGTCTGGCAGTCTTGAATAATTTAGTATAAAGAAATCTCCTGTTTGTTCTTGCAGACTAGTTTGTGTTGTTCCTGTTGGAACATAAGTTAAAGCGTCTGAGCATGTTGATACTTCATCAAGAGTTATATTAAGACTTACATCTGATACTATTGGTGGTGTTCCTGTACTATTTGGAATTATTGTATAATCAATAGTTATGTCAGGAGCAGCAAGGTCTATGTAAAATGAAATGTTTTTCAGCTGCTCTTGATTAAGAGATCCATCAACTGAATAGAATCTTATATAATAAGGAGTTACACTTCCATAGAGATCATATATGTCTAAAAGATCTGGATCTGTTGCTGGATTAAGTATGGCTTCATTGTCAAAAAAATAAAGCTGATTTGTTGGACAGCAATTATTATCATGGTCAATACAGTAAAAGAATAGCTTTGCATCTTCGTCTGAGAAAAAATTGATTTCAGTATCTGATCCTGCTAAATAAAATTGTTTTTCTGTTGTTGTAATTGGAGCAATGTTATCTTGTTTGCATTGGTCTCTGTATAATGATGGAAGATAGTCACAGTCAGGAATATCATCATCGTTTGCATCTTTGTAGCAGGCTTGAGTTACATCATTCCATTTACATGTTCCAAGATTACAGGAATCGCTACTTGGAATTATTTGTTCGTTACAGCCAATTATTTGAGAAGGTTGGCTAGGCTGAATGCCCTCACATTGTGATCTTGTTTTAAGGTCTGAGCATTTTGTTATATCTGTGCACGGCAAACAGTTTGAATTTGTTGCGTCTGCATAACATTGTCCTAGTTTTGAGCAGATATTTTGAGTGCAATCATAATTTTCAAATAAAGAGTATGTTTCTGAACATTTATAACAATAATCAGATTTTGTGTAATTTTCTTGGTAACATATTCCTTTGCCTAAGCCTGCATAAAAAGTATCCATCCATTTACAAGCAAAGGTGTTTGCAACAACGCAGTTATCTACAAGACAGGCTTTTTTTGATTGGTAATCAAAGCAAGTTAATTCTTGTGAGCAAGACCGACAAGCATCAACTATTGTAATTGAATAATCATAATAACAATAATTTTCATTATTTTCACCTAAACAAGTAGGTTCATCATAGTATAATCCAAATGGTGTTGCTGCTTGAAGAACAGGACTACATTTTCCTACATTTTTACACTCAGTATAACCTAAAAAGTCAGGTCCTGCACAAAAATATTCTGAGCTTCTATCTGAGCAATCTGATGGATTTGCAAAATCTGATGGAGCAGGTATTACTTGATTTTGATCATTGCATGTTGTTCTTTTGTATATGCCAAGGCAGAATTCTATAAACCTTCCAAACTGTTCAAGGTATTTGCCTTCGCAAGTTTTATTTCCAAGAGTTATTTTATCTGATAAAGTAGGTGTGCTGTTTCTAAAAATTTGATCAGAGTAAACTGCATTTATTTTATATTGGTACGTGTTTGACCAAGAAACATTATAATCAGTATAATTTACTGGATGTGATCCTGGTGTTACTGTCAAAAATGCAATTTCTTGTTCTGATTGTAAGTTATTTCCAATAAAATGTTGTCTAAATAAAGTATATCCTGCTAAATTATTACAAGCTCCTGGAAGCTGCCAATCAATGTGAACTGCTTTTACTCCTGGAATGTGTTCTACATTTATTTCTGGAACTGGTCTTGTTTCTGGATATGCGCAAACTATTGTTGATAATTCAAAATCTAATTGTCTTAGTTCAAATTGAGTTAATGTTATTTCAGTAACTACTGAAGGTGCAAAGCCTGCTCTTGTTACATATATAGAATAAAGTGTTCCTGTTGGTTCTGCTGGAAGTTCTATAGAATATGTTCCTGTAACTGGTTTTGAAAAAGCTTCTACTTTTCCATTAACAAATATTTTTGCAAAAGGAATTGGTTTGCCTAAATTGTCTCTAATAGATCCTATTAATGTAGATGTAGGAATTGATTCTAATTGCAGATTGACTTCTTTAGCAGGCTGGGTTGATGTAAGGGTTGTTGTTGTGTTTGCATCAAGATAACCTACTTTAGATGCCTTTACAAAATAGGTTCCAAAAGGAAGTAGAGTTATTTCATACTCGCCATTTGCATTTGTTATTGTTGAAGCTAAGGTTGGTCCTGAGATAGAAACAGTTGCTCCTTGAACTAGGTTGTTTTGATCATCTCTAACAGTTCCAGTAATTGTTCCTAAAGCTGCGAGAGATAAGGTAAAATCTACTGTTAATTCTTCGCCTGATGATATATTAACTGTTTTTTGGTCTGTTGAATAACCAGCTTTAGAAGCTAAAACAGTAATTGTTCCTGTTGGAACATCTGATAAAGCATAAAATCCTTGATTGTCTGTCAGTGCTGTTCTTGTTGCTGCTTGAACTGATGCTCCTTGAATTGGACTGCCTACTGTATCTCTAACATAACCTGAGATATTTGCTGGAATTGCTCCAACTGTTGGACAAAGATTTTGGCATTCAGCAGATGTTTGGATTGTTGATTCATGCAATGCAAAATAATAACCTGCAAAGTTTATACATTCTTGGTTACATTCTGCAGCTGTTAAAAGTGGGAAACATAAATTGTCTGTTGGGTCTATTGGATCTTTATCACAAATACAGCAACCTCTTTGACATTCTGGTTGTTGAGGACATGGGCCAACTCTGAATTTAGTTCTGTCTGCACATTGTGCTTGATAAGTTGCCCCTGTGCAAGCATCTATACAACATGATGAGGGGTTTGGTTGACATTCTGCTACTGCATCACAGTCTTGGCCTTCATAGAAATATTGTTCTAGACAGGTTCCTTTTGGAACTGGTATACAGGTTACTATAGCTGGTTCTGCACAACATCCTGTTTGTTGGGAATATGCTTTGAAAGCTGTTAAAAATATTATAAGAAGTACTAAGACTAATAAAACCCCTCTTTTTTTCATAAGGTTCCTCTTTTCTACGTTCATTTTGGTTTAATAGTTTTTAAATGTTGTTATGAGCAGGAACTGGTCGCTTGATCATAAGTAAAACCATCATCACAGTCTACTTGTGAGTCTGCTCTTATTCTGCATTGTTTAGATATTGGATCAAAAGTGTAGTTGCCACAGTCTACCCATTGGCAGTTAAAATCACAACCCACATCATCTTTTGGAGTGCCAAAAACTGCATTCCATAAATCAGCAACTCCTCCTCCATTTGCTGAATAGCCTGGTGGTCTGTTATTGCATTTTGAGGATACATCATTACTACACTTATCTTTTGAACATATACAATTAGCAGCAGCTGTACAAGGACCTTGTCCTGAACATTGTGCTTGGCAATCGAGCGGGCCTTCTCCGCCATAATTATTTTCTGGTGATCTGTCTGCTATAGCAGGAGAACATTTTCTTTCTGGGTTACAAATTCCTGTTGCTGCTGGTGATTTTAAAAAGGTTTTTTCAAAACTTTCTCCTAACCTATAATTATGACATTCTGGATTTACTTGATTTATTTGACATTCTTTTGTTCTTGCAGGTCCTTGGCAATGTTCTTGTGTACCAAAACTTTCGTTAATATTGCATCTTTTATGTAAAACCCATTTGTCTGTGATTTCTCCTGAGCAAGCATTTCCTCTTCTTCCACAAAGCTGTACAAAAGTTCTCTTGAATATACTGTCTGATCTTGGAGCTGTAATATCTGGGATTATTGTTGCTGGCCAAAGTGTTGGAGGAGTGCCTGTAGCTTCTTGAACTGCTTTTCCTGCTATACCTGCTGGCTGTCCTGGGATGTAACAAGTATATTCTTCTAAGCGCATACATTCTTCTCCTGTTCTAATTGTTCCTTCCATTGAGCAGCAAAAATGGTCTGCCTGAAATGGATCTTTTGTATTATGGAAAGGGTATGGTGGTGAATAAGAGTATATATGAGGCAGACATTCATATACTGTTACATTAAATGTTGTTGAAGCTGTTTGGTTATTAATACCAAATGCATCAACTGTAAGACCTATTCTATCAGGTGCTGTTGAAATTGTTGAAAATGGTCCAACCATATTGTTGATTGAAGCATTAAATGCAGAACATGATCTTAGTACTGGAAGCAGTAAACAAGAGAAATTTCCTTTGTGAAGTACTGTGTTTGTAAAACGGTCAAGCCAAGTATAAACATATCTTGTTGTTGGATCAACTAAGACTGTTTCACTTGTGACAGTTAAAAGATAAGGATCTTCTATTGATGCTTTTGTATTGTCTATATCTTCATAAAAATTATCTGCTTCACCTTCTGCTCTTAAGAATCTATCAACTAAAACTCTAATAACCTGATAATCTACTAAATTTGAATCATCTGAAACATTTACTGTAAAATTATGTATGCCTTTGTCTGAGGGAGTTAGGTTTATTTCTGCTGATCTAGCTGTTTGTTGAAATAAAGATGATCTTTCCCAATAGTTAGCTAATGTTGATCTTGGTGGTGATTGTGTTCTTGTTGCATTATCCCAAACTGAATCATATTCTGCTTTCCAGCCATGGTATGAATATGTTAAAGCATCTTCGTCTGGATCAAATGCTTTTGGCTCTATTCTTAGAGTCTCGTTTGAATACACAATAAATTCAAACACACTTTTTGGCGGGCCTTCAGGGATATAGTCAAGTGCTGGGTAGCGGTTTTTTCTAGCAAATTTAAAGACAAATGGCCTTATTTCTATATCTGATTTAGTATCATTCATAATAAAAACATCTTCAGTCCTTCCAAATTGAGCAGTGAATGAAACATTATCTAAAACACTAAATTTAAGCTGTCTTCCTAGATAACTGCCTGCATAGGTATCATCCAGTATGTTGTAATCTAAATAATTATTATCATATTGTATTATGTCTTTTACTGCATCATAGAGCTGTTTAAATCTCACATTTACTGTTGCCTGGAGTTTTAATGTTGCTGAAGCTGGTTCTATATTTGGAATAGCTATTACAACAGGATAATCTATTTTGACACTAACTCCTGATGATGCAAATTCAATTTCTGATGTAACTTTTCCTGTACTAAAATCATAATTAGAGAATTCAGGTATTTCTGAAAGAGAAGGCATACATGCTGGAGCTTGTGCTGAGACATAAGATTCAAGCTGCTCTTGTATTGAATATCTTCCTTGAAATTTTTGAATATATGGAAGCAGATTTGCACCAAAAACAGTTGAGTAGAGCTGTGAAAATAAAGTTATATTATTGATAAAAGCACAATAAACAGGAGGGTTGTACAAACTATAACAAGGATATGATGGTGGTGAAAATTGTGACGGTTTAATTAAATAAGGTATATTGTCTGCATTAAACTGGATGTAGCCTTGTGGAATTATAGAACCTGGTTGTCCTGGGTATATATAACCTCCTTGTTTGCCTAAAAGCACTAATCCTTCTTTAAGGACATCTTTTATACACAAATGAGTATAGTATCTTGTAGTTCTTTGATTTAGGACATCTTCTGCTTGCTGAACTACTTGAGCTCTTACTCTTGCTTTTGTTGAGCTGCTTATGCTAAAGTATAGAAAACCAAATGCAAATAGGATGATTATCCCTAGTATCATAAATAATGTAATTTGAGATTTTTTGCTTGTTAATACATTAACTGATTTTGTTTTGTTTTTCATTTTGGTTAATATGTTAACATTGGAATTCTTTTGAATTTTATTTTCCATTTTTGAAATATTTCCTGCATTTCTTTGTCTTTTTTAATTGGGAGTGTAAAGCAGCCTGGAACTAGAAATTTGCCTTTTAGTTGCTGCACAATGCCTTGATCTTTTCCTCTTCCTTTGAGAAGATAGACAAATCTTACTCTGATTGATTTTGGCTGGTTTGAAAGAGAGTAAGTATAGAGAATATAGTGTTTTAATTTACCCTCTTTTTTCATGTTAATCTATTAACTTAAAAAGAGTATTTAAATCTTTCTGTTAATGCATTAAATACTATTAAGGATAAACTGGTCTTAATTTAGAAGTAAAGTCTGTCCAAACATCAAATGCCACTTCTTGGTCTGAAATGACATAGTAAACTGAGTCTTCTTTTGTACAAGAAATCTGGCCATCTGGTGGATTTGCTCTGTCATAAACATCTACTGCTAAGCAGATATCTTCTGGAACTTCAAAATATTTGATTGTGACAAATTTTTTGTCAAGCTGCGGTTCTTCTATAATTGCTTTGATTGAAATATCAAGGAGTCTATTTATGTATATTTGATTGAAGTCTTTAACGTTTTGTGTGAAATTATAATCTATTAAAGCTCCTGATGGCTCTGCTCTTGGTGCTATAACATCTACTACATAATTAATTATAGAATTAATTGGATTAAATAAGAATCTCGCAAATGAATCTATGATGCTAAGTGCTCCAACTGAAGTTCCTGTTTTGCTAAAGATTACTGAATTTATTTCATCTGAATACCATATATTTGCATCATTGCTGCATTTTTGGAAACCAAAACCTGTGCCTTGCAGATTTGAGCAATAGGTTGATGTTTGGTCTAATGCTCTTAAGAATGAAAATTCTGGATCATCAATTGGTCTGTTTAGAGATGTTCCAAGCAGAACTTTTTGTTCGCCTGAGCTTCTATCAATATATTTAATCACACAGAAATTGTTTACACACGGCATTACATAATTTGTATTGTCTGAACAAGTGTAAATAGAGATAGGTGGTCTTGCGTATAGTTTTCCACGCAATACATCTTCTATTGAAAGATAATCATAATTTGCTAATGCATTTTTGTAATTATCACAGAACAAAGTGTAATTATCAATATCTCCTGTTTCATTTACTATATCAAGGAATTGCAGGGCTATTAATTTTGTTCTTGATGTCCATGTTCCATTAAAGCAATAATGATCTACTATGAATTGTCCTGATTCAATACACTGAGGAACATCTGTTGAAGTTGGATCATAGGATTCTGGTTGATCATTTAATAATGCGTTGCCTGCTGGATCAACTAGACATTGTGTATGTGTTGGGCAGAATCCTGATTGTGAAAAATCCCATGTGTATCTCTTGATTGCTAATGACCAGTTTCCATCTAAGCATCTCCAAATTTTATCTCCTATTATTAATGGATTTATTAATGATGTTGCATTTGCTTCACTTGGAACACAAGCAGTGTCATTCCAGCAATAACTTTCTGGACAGCAAGATGAACTTTGAATAGGATATTCTATTGGTGTTGCTTTAACAGTATCTCTTGAAGATGCATTTGGTGCTCCTTCTAATCTATTATTCCATCCTTGGCCTGGTGAACAAAAATGAGATCCAATTACATCACACATTTGTGCAGAATTATCAATATAAAGATCTGGATCAACGTTCATTGTATAATCTGATGCAGCACAACCGTAGAATGTTTCATTCCAGAAGATTATTTCTTGCCTTATTCTGCTTACTTTTATTAAAGATTTATTGTAATCTACAGAAATATCATATAATTCTGGATGCGGGTTTTTAACAAATTCTCCTATTGTTTCTTGACCACATATTAGTTGGCCACAAGTTGGAGGTATTTCACCAACATAAGGATATTCACATTCATTTTTGCTGCATGTTTGTGTAAATCTTGTTGTTTCTGTTCTTGTTCCGTCTAGTGTTGCATTAAATGCTTGTTTTCCACCTGTCACTTGACGAATGTCTGAAACTGCCATGATATGGCTTGTGTTTGTGTTTGACAAAAATGGTTGATCATAAGCAGTTGGTTCAAAATAGGTAGTGATATTTTCATTATTATCTTCAAGAAGATATGCAGCAATTGGATTCATTTTACAACACATGAATCCGTTTAGGCCTGCGAGTACCCACCTTGAGCCGCTGCCGCTCTTGCTACCAGGCCATCTTACACCACAAACAACATGGCTATCAGGACACACTAATTTTCGATCTGCACTAATACTATATTCTATAACGTCATGAAAGCTGTCAATATTCATTCCAGTTGTTGGACAACAATAAGCATGACTCATCCAATATTTGCCATGTTTCGAGCTCCCAATTCCACAAACTACTTGATTTATGCCACATTTTGCCCATCCTGCTCCATATAAAGTACCTCCACCAATAAGTGACCCTATTACCCCTATTTGTTCTGTAGTTAGTCCTCCTGTAATTTTATCAATTCCAGTAGCCATTATAGTAAGTGGAAACGCAATGTCAATAGGTTGAGTGGCAGGAGCTTTGTTTGGATAAACAACAACTCCTTGTTCTATATCAGCACAAAATGCTTTCAGCATGTATCCATCATGATGAGATGTCATAGCAACTACTGCTTGATTAACTGGGCAAAAAGATTGTCCTTTTGCATATTTACTTATAGCTGTTTGAGGCTCTACCCATTCTGGTTCTGGAAGATTTACTCTTATTTCACCAATATCTTTTGGTATTTTGCTGTAATTTATTGTCTCTATGTCATAATACCTAAAGTTATCTTCAGGCTCATTAAATCTCAAAACAGAGATGTAATATTCAAAGTCGTCTTGAGTTTCATATATTGAAGGAGAAGTTATCTCTGTTTTTGAATAAGTAGGGACTTGATAAGTTAATTCATACTCAACATTCATTATTGTTGTGTCTGGCGGGACAAAATTTCCTTTCCAGCAGCCAGCTAGAGAATCTGCAAAGTATTCATGAGTTTGTGCAGTAGTGTCATCTCCGCAGCATTGTGCGCCTGTCCAGCCAAATGTTGGTGTTGATTGACAAGCTGATTTTCCAAATGAAATATTATCCAGGTCTCTAGTTGCATTATCTAAATCACTAATCCACATTGGTTTGTTTGTTCCTGTACAATAATGAGGTGTTGTTTTTGGTTTTAAGAAAAATCTATCTAATCCAATTACATTGTCCCATGTTGTAATCAGGGAATCTGCTATTGTTGTTTGTGTTAGACCTCCTGCTGTTCTAACTTTTTCTGTGTCTGCATAAAAAACTATGTGGCTTACATAATCAGGAGGGTCTACCCAATTTGGGTCATCTAAAGGAATTACCACATGCATCCATTTTCTAAGAGAAACTGTATTAACAACATATTTTGTAATTGGCTGAAAGAATAATAGTTCATAATCTTCAAGACTATCTCCTGTTTCTCCTGTTTGTTGCCCTAATATAATTATGTCTTGAACAAAATCATCTGAAAGATAGATAAAGAATTCAAGGCTTTCATAATCAGTCCAATTATGGAGCTGAGAGTCAGTTCTGTCAATATCAATATCAAAAGTATAAAATGGTTCTCCCCATTTAGGAATTAAACCAAATTCCAAGACGCAATTTGCAGTTCTTGAACAACCTTCTTGGAATTCTTCTATTGTTGTTAAGACTGCTCCTTGACGTCTTCCTTTTGGGACTTCGTTATAGCAGTTATTTGCATCATAGCCACAACATTCTGCAAATGTGCCTTTTTCATCTTCATTAAAACACATAAATCTTTCTGCTAAACTTGGGACACCTAAGGTAAGTTGTACTGGCTGGCAAGATGCTCCATCTGGCTTTATGTGTGTTTGGGAATCACAATCCTGGTCAATAGCATCTCCACAAGGATCATGGGCTCCTGGATAAATTGTTGGATTTAAGTCATTACAATCAGTCCCGCCCATACTTAAATCAACATAACCATCTCCATCTTGGTCATTTTCTGTTGTGGGTGTTGTTAATTCATATAAAATTTCAAAATCAGAACCAAAGTCAGATATATCCATTAAGTTTGTTTCTGAGCCATACATTGTTGGTGTTGGAGCTAGAATTGGAGGCGCTCCTATACCTTGACCAACTGTGTTTCCTATTGTACCTTGCCCTAATCCTGGTGGAGCTCCTGTAAGTGGCCTTTCTGGTGGGATTATCTCAACAGTGTATGTTGGACCTACTATAGGAACTCCTGGTTGGCATACAAACCATTTTTCTGCATTTGAAATAACGTCATATATTACTGGATTTTTTTTAACAGACCTATTTACAGTAACTATTTTAAACCAATGCTGGCCTGCATGCAGCCATTGATATTTGCCAGGAAATTCTTCAGGATTATCAATAGAGGAATCATCAATACAAACCTGCCTGCTGCCATCTGCCATATAACCAATGTCTTCTTTGCCTTCATTTCCACAACAGTTATTGCCTTGATCTGCTCCTTCTACATATACACTTACTGGCTCTGATGGGCTTCCTGCAATTACTTGGGCGCAGTCTGCTGGGTTTGCATCTAAATTAACTTCTTCTACTAGGTAATTTATAAGATTTCTGACTGTGTTCTCAGTTTCACATTCTTCTTCACTTTCAGGGTCTGCGCATTCTTCAATTGCATAACGCAACATATAGGGGGGTATTGGACAATTAATATATGCATAATATTTTCCATCTTTTGTACATTCCTCTTTTAATACTCCTGTTATTTCACGACAAGTGATATTGCAGCTTTTTGTACCTGTTCCATTTGTTCCTGTTTCTGAGAAGGGTTCTTCATAGTTGTCTGTAAAAAAATTATATTTAAGAGGAAGACGATAAACACCACAGTCACATGAAGGGTATTCGGGGTCCTCAGAGCTTGCTAAGTGTGCTAATAAAATTGATGAAAGAATTATTACTATCAAAATTAAAATTGATTTTTTAAATTTCATAAGTCCCTCTTTTTAATATTCTATAAAATAAGGATTGTTATATTTAAATTTAGCGAAAACAGAGATAATTATTTATAGTTAATTTTTAAATTAGTTAATATGGATATACTTTATTATTTTTTGCCTGGTATTTTGATTTTAGGAATAATCACTAGTTTGAGTGATATTAGATACGGCAAAATAAGAAATAAATGGATTATTTTTGCATTGATTTATGGGCTGGTTGTTAATCTTACTTTGATTTTTTATTATTTATACTTTGGAAATTTAAGTTTAGGATATGTCTCGGAATTATTTGTAAATATGGGTTTTGGGCTTTTGGTTGGTTTTGGTTTTTGGTGGATGAAGGTATGGACTGCAGGAGACGGAAAGCTTTTTTTTGCTTATTCTGTTTTAATACCTTTGACTGCCTATAGGCACGGATATATTAAATGGACTCCTTCATTTATGTTGTTGATTAATATTTTTATTCCTAGTTTGCTTGCAATGGTTTTTTTGATGTTATTTAGGGTAAAGATAGAAAATATTAAAAAAGTGATGAAATCATTTTTAAAAGAATTTTTCCAGTTAAAATCGTTGCTTAATACTGTTGTTTATCTTTTTGCTATTTTTTGGATTATTCAAATTTTGCTTTCTTTTGTTGGAATTCAAAATTATATATTAAGAATCTTCCTGACTGTATTTGTTTTTTCAAAAATTAAAAAGAAATTAAATAAGTCATTTTATATTATGCTGGGAATTGTATTATTAAGGCTTGTTATTGATAAGTCTGTATATTCTTTTTCATTTTTAATTGATTTATTAGTGCTTGTTTTTGTATGGAAATTCTTTAGAAGTTTTCTAAAAGGAAGTTTGTCTAAGCTTGGAGAAGAGATTTTCGCCAAAGAGATAAAAATTGATAAATTAAAACCTGGAATGATTTTAAGTGAAAAATTGCAAAAAGCAAGTAAAGATGAATTAAAATCTTTAAAGAAAAAAGATATGAAGGCTATTAAATATAAAGGTGATTATTATATTAAGAAGCAAAAATCTAAATTTGAATTAGATGATTTTATTGAAGAAGAAGCAGAGGGATTAACAAAAAAACAAATAAATAAATTAAAGGAAATTGGTGTTAAAAAGATCAAAATAAGCCAAACAATTCCTTTTGCTCCTTTTATGTTTTTTGGGGTTTTATTGACTTTGATAGTTAAAGGAAATATTTTAATACTAGTTGATTTTTTGATTTAATGGTGATATAATGGGGGCTGGAAATTTAGAAATAAATAAAAAAGAAAATAAAGTTTTTGTATCAGTGAATCCTAAAAATTATCCATTGGATGTTATTTATTCAGCTTCTTATGTTTTTTTGGATAAAAGTTATGTTTTTTTGGACGGCAATCCTAAAACTAAAGTTGTTGTAGAATTAAAACCCAAAAAAAAATATGATCTAGAAAAACTTGCCAGAGAATTTAATAATGAACTGTTAAAATATGTTGACTATAAGAAAAGGAGTGAACAAACAAAACAAGTAAGAGAGATGATAATTCAAAGGGCTTTACTTACTAATGATCCTTCTTTAGTAGAATCTGAAGAAGAATTGGATTTAGATGAAGAATTTGAAGATCCAGAAGGCATTGCTATTCCTTGGGAAGAGAAATATGGTAAAAAAACAAAAAACAAAAGATAAGCTTGTGCTGAAAAAGAATTTTTATGATTTGAATGCTGTAAAAGAAGCTTTAAATGATTTTAAAAAAGTTTGTGAAGGAAAAATAATAAATAAAAAGGACAATATAGAGATTTTTTTGAAAGCAAAAAATAAGAATTTTGAAAATAATTTGAGCAATGAGTTCTGCAACTATGTTCTTGGATTAATGAAAAATAGAGCATTGGTATGATGAAATATAATTTAAACAATTATAGGGATAAAAAAATCAGAAATAAGTATTTAATAACTACAGATCATGGTAGTTGGATTTTTTTAACAGAAAATGAATATGAACAACTTAAATCTGGAAAATTCAGCAAAAAATTGTTTGTTAAACTAGAAAAAACAGGAATTATAATAACAGATAAAAATCTTAATCAAGTAATTAGCGATTATAGAAAAAGAAACTCTTCTTTGTTGTATGGAACTTCTTTGCATATAGTTGTGCCTACTTTGAGATGTAATATGAATTGTATTTATTGCCACGCTAGTAGTGTTGCTAAAAATAAGAAAGAATATGATATGGATAAAAAAACTGCTAAAAAAGTTGTTGATTTTATTTTTCAAAGCACAAATAATTCTGTTACAATTGAATTTCAAGGAGGAGAGCCTTTGTTAAATTGGGATGTTGTTAAGTATATAACTAATTATGCTTTAGAGAAAAATGAGAAAGAGAAAAAAAATTTACAATTAACTATTGTTACTAATTTAATTGAGATGGATGAAAAGAAATTGCAATTTTTAATGAAAAAAGGAGTAACTATTTGTACTTCATTAGATGGACCAAAAGAAGTGCATGATTATAATAGGAGATATGTTAGCAGAAGCAGTTATGATTTTGCTGTAAAATGGATTAAGAAGATAAATAAAGAGTATAAAAAAAGAGGAAAGGATAGAAAAATAAGTGCGCTTGTCACGTTAACAAAGAAATCTTTGAAATATCCTAAGGAGATTGTAGATGAATATGTTAATTTAGGGTTAGAAACAATACATCTGAGATTTTTGAATGGGTTAGGGGTGGCTCAGAAGAGCTGGAAAAATATAAGTTATTCTGTTAAAGATTATTTGAGATTTTGGGAAAAAGCAGTTGATTATATAGAAAGACTAAGAAAAAAAGGAGTTAAAATTGAAGAAAGAATGGTAAAAATAATAGAACAGAAAATAAAAGGCAAAAGAGATCCTGGTTATTTAGATTTAAGAAGTCCTTGCGGTGCTGCAATTGGACAGCTGGTTTATAATTATAACGGCAAAATTTATAGCTGTGATGAAGCAAGGATGTTAAAAGAAGATTTATTTATGCTAGGAGATGTTAAAAAAGACAACTATAAAAACATATTAACATCAGATAAAACATGTTCTGTAATCAATGCTTCTATAAATGAGAATTTTATATGTAATAATTGTGTATACAAACCATATTGCGGTGTTTGTCCTGTTTGTAATTATGCAGAGCAAGGAAATATAATAGCAGATATCGGAAAGACTGCCAGATGTCAAATATTTATGAATCAATTTGAATGGGTTTTTAAGAAAAATTTATAAATCTATAAATGTACAAATTTCTAAATGGTTGATATTCCTAAAATAAAAAAAAAGGTGAATGCTTTTTTAGTAGGTGAAGAAGGTAAGATTTCTAAAGAGAGTTTAATTAAAACAGGGGCTTTGTTGAGTATGTTTGCTCTGGGGGCTTTAAAATCAGCAAAAGCTGGTTGTCCTCTAAATACTGAAGAAGGAGATTATGATCATTGTAATGACATGGCTTTTATAAAAACAGGACCAAAACTTGTTACTGCTGAGCATCAGAATAGTATACATCAGAATGCCCATAGCAGTCATAATAGTCATAATAGTCATGGTAGCCATCTTTCTTGGTGAAATAAATGGATGAGAAAGAATTATTATCAGAAATTTCTAAAAGAAATAGTAAATTGAAATTGATAATGGGTTTGATTATTATTCTCATTGTTATAGTATCAGTAGGTCTTTTATTGCTGTATAGATATTATCCTGAAGAAGAAGAGTTAGAGGTAGAAGAACTAGTTTTGGTTCCAAGGAATCAGACTAAGTGGTGTATTGATAATAGAGAAAATTATATTTCCTGTAAAGGATTTCAAAAAATGAGCAGAGATTATTGTGAAAATGCTTATAATCAGATGGATAGTTCGGTTGAGAATATTAGTGAAGATAAAAACACATGTTTATTTTATGTTGAATTATTTGATAAATTTGAAAGAGGAGCACATGAAGAATGTGGACAAATAGTTGATATGGAGGGGTATGATGAATATGGAGGATGGCAGGCTTTATATTGCTATGTTCTGACTGCTGATTCAAGAGAAGTATGTAGAACAGTTGGAGATTTTCCTGATGAAGAAAGTTATCCTGGAGAACAAGAAGATGTATGTAATATATTCTTTGATTATCTAGAGAATGTAGAAAATGAAGCATTCCAAGAATTAGATCAAGATTCTAAAGATGTGCTTATACTATTAAAAGCAATTAAAACAAAAAACAGTATTTTGTGCGATGAGATAAGCTTGTCAGGTAGTAAGCACAATCCAGAACTTAGAAGAATGAATTGCAGGATTTTAGCAGGAGACCCTGGGGCTCAAGAAGAAAGTTTTTGCGAACCTTTAATAGAATATTGTTTAAACCCAAATCTTTATAACTTCACTAACATTACTACTTCTTGATATGGATAACTTATTAGTGCTAATTTTAACTTATAAGTGTAATTTAGGTTGTTCTTATTGCCCAACTATTAAAGCTAATAGAATTATGAAATGGGGCGTAGCAAAAAGGAGTTTAGATTTGTTTAGTAAATTAAATAGCAGTGATTTAGAAATAAAATTTTTTGGAGGAGAGCCTCTTTTAGAATTTGAATTAATAAAAAAAATTGTCAAATATAATAAAAGTTTTAACAAGAATTTCAAATATGAATTAACAACAAACGGCATTCTTCTTGATAAAAGAAAAATTGATTTTTTAAAAAAAAATAATTTTGAATTAAGAGTAAGTATTGATGGAGATAAAAAAACACAGCTGTCTGGAAGAGGAAAAAATGCTGGAAAGGTTCTTGAGAAGCTTAATGAAAAAGATAAAGAATATGTTATTGTTAATATTGTTATTTCTCCAAAAAATGTAAATAAATTCTATGACAATTTTAAATTTCTTTATTCAAAAGGATTTAGAAAATTTAACTTGCTTCCTGCTTTGTTTAATGATTGGTCTGCTAGGAAAATAACTGAGTTCAAAAGACAACTAACAAAAATTATTCCATTTGTTAAAGAAAAAAGAATTTACATCAAAAATAAAGATATATTAAAGACACAGTATCTGTTTAATGAAGGCATTGTTGTGGATTATGATGGGGCTATTTACAATAGTAATGATATATTAATTAAATATTTTGAAAAATACAAAAGTAAATTAAATTCAAAAAATGTTTTTTTGATAAAGGATATTAATAAATTATCATTTAATAAAAATAAGTTAAATAAGGTCTTGAATACTGATTTAAATCTCAAAAAAATGCACAAATTAAATCTTAAATTAGATTTTGTTCTTACTGATTTTGTTAATCACATATAATTATTTTTATTTATCAAGAAAGAAAGTTCTTTTTCTACGTTTTTAATTTTCCTGGTTTTAAGATATTGTACAAAAATTCCTTTGCAAAGCTTGTTATTTTTGCATAATTTGCAGGTATTTATTTTTCTGATAAATTTGTTTGGGTCTGGTTTAAATTTTTTTACTTGTTCAATCAACTGAATAGAATTTAACATGGTTATTCCCATTTCTTCTACCATAAATAATCCTAAATCAACAATTTCTCCTGTAGAATCTCTTTTTATAGAAGTGCTAAGATCTTTTATGTGGACATTTTTTTTCTTTCTAAATTCTCTTGAGAAAACACATAAAGGAAAATCTTCAATTTCTATTGAGTGAAAAAAATCCAAAAAAGGAATTATGCTGTTTTCAAGCACTGAAAGTTCTTTTAGATTTATGTATAATTTGTCATAAATCTCTTTTCCTCTTCCAGTAGGAAGTATATTTAGTAAACAAACTGATTTTATTCCTAGTTGTTTAATAAAAGATAATATATTGCTTAGATATTTGTAATTTTTTCTCCAGAGAACAACATTGATAGTAATTTTATCTTTTATAGGAAACATATTAATTATGCCTTTAACTGTTTGATTGAATGAATTTGGTGTTTGCGACCATTCTTCATGAAGTTTTTTATTATGACCATACAAAGAAATACAAATTGATGTTGGATTGACTTTGATTAGTTTTGCAGCAAATTTCTTATAAGAGAGCATACGTCCATTTGTTGTTGTGTAAACTTCTTTATAGAGTTGCTTTGCTTTTTTTAATATGTCAAAATAATTTTTTTGTATTGTATTTTCTCCTCCAGCAATATGCACTATTTTGAATCCTTTTTTCTTTCCAAGATTTAGATCATTGACTATTTCTGAATAATCTCTTCCTTCTTTGCTTCCTAAACAAGAACGAGATATGCCGCAACCTATGCAACTATTATTACATCCATTGTTTGTATTTACATAATATATTGATTTAGTCATTTTATTTTAAGGATTTTGCCTTTATGCATCTTTATTTTATCTCCTGTTTTAATTAAATTCCTACAACCTTTGACACCAACAATACAAGGAATATTTAACTCTCTTGAAACTATTGCTGCATGTGAAGTTAATCCTCCTGCTTCTGTTATTATTCCTTTTGAAATAATCATGGCTCCTACATAAGAGGGATGTGTATCTCTTGCTATAAGTATATCGTCAGAAGATAAATCTGCCAAATCTTGACGGCTTTTGATTACCTTTGCTATTCCTTGGATGTCTTTATTAACAACAACTAGGCCTGTTAAAGGAAATGTTTCTTTGATTTGACTTGTTGATTTTCTTACTCTATAATCTTTTATCAGATTAGGCAGATCAGTTAATTTAGAATTAAGTATAATACTAAATGGAAGTTTATAAATTAAGTTTAACTCCTGGTTTTTGATATTGATATTTTTTTGTTTTAACAATAAATTTAATTTTGCAGTATAATTATAACTTATTATCTCTACATAATAATCGTTTGCATCATGCAGCCATATTAATTTTTTAAGATTTGTTTCTAAATCACTGGTTTTCTTTTTAGAAGTTGTTTTTCTTATTTTGCTGAGTCTTTTTTTTAATTGAATTTGTTTTTCAGAATTAAGATTTTGCAGGCTTTGATAATTATGTAAAGGATTTTCTAAAGTTGGTTTTTGGTTTTTTAGTATTCTGAATATATTTTCAGAACTGATAGAAAGACCAAACGGCATGACATATTCTTTATATTCTTCTTCTGATAAATTATTTTTTTCTTTGACTATGTTTCCTAATATTGAGATTGAAAGATTAACAAGATAATCATAAAAAGAAAGATTAAGATAATAATTTTTCATAACAACTATTATCTTTTTTGTGATTTTGCTTTTTTTAGATTGTTCTATCATGTACTGCTGATATTTTTTAACTGATTTGATGAATTTTTCAGTTTTTTGTTTGTTTGATGAAAATTCTTTTATTTGGTCAATTATTTTGCCGTAACTGGAAAAATCTACTAATATAGACTCGCCTTGTTTTTTTATTTTAGTATAAGGTATGTTCAAACCAATTTTTTTTAGGATAATATTTAAATTTCTTTCAGAAATATCTTCTACATTCAAATGTTTATTCTTGAGATTTCTGAAAATGAGATTGTGCTGCCAATTAACTTTTCTTGTAATTGGCCTTGCTTGGACTATATAAGCTGTTCCATTTGAAATGACAAACTCAATATCTAAATTTTTAGAAAATTTATTAGAGTTATCAATCTTTTTTATCAAATCAAATAATTTGAAAAATTCTTTTTCATCTTCTTGAACTGATTTATCATTAATTAGATAACATCCTTCATATAACAAAAGCACTTTTGGAAAAGTTTTACCTAAAACAATTTCCTCTGGGTCTTTGGAATATTCAATTAGAAAAGATTTTTGTTTTTGTTTTCTCTTCATCAAAAATAAAACTCCTCCAAGAGAAGGAGGCATATATTCTTGGATTATCACAGCCATGCCTGTTTTTTTTAATCCTATTTTCTTTTTGTATTGCTCTACTCTGTTACTAAATTGGCTTTGCCAAACTTTTTTTATATATTTAGGAATATCGTTAAGGCTGCATTTATATGATTTAAACAAGCCTGCAAAACTAAAATTTTTATTATCTTCACAAGCAAAAGATGATCTAATTATGGGATTTTTTATTTTTAATTTTGTTAAATTTCTTTTTATACTGCTTAATAATTTTTTATCAAATTTTCCTTTAGAATCAAAAGCGTTTTTGACTGTACTGCTGTCTATTACAATAAAAGAAGGACAAACTTTTATTTTATCAAGTAAAATAAGATTTTTAGCTTTTCCTCCAATTTCTAAATTTTTACTTGATTTTGATATTATTTCATGCATTTTAGATATTCGCTCCAGTAACCTTCACAGATATTATCATATTTACATCCAATACACTCCTTTATTTTTGATCTAGCTATATTTTTCCTGCTCTTTGCAACATTTTTGTTTATAAAATCTGGAGCTATGATTTCTGTATGAAATGTTTTTATTTCATGAAGTTCGCTTATCATACTGTGATATTCAGGTTTTACAAAACATAAAGGATAATATCTTATATGCCAGTGTGATATTTTTTTGTTTTTTCCAAACTCTAACAACTTATTAACATAAGGAGAAATTTCTTTGCAGCTTGGGACTAATTTTGAAAATTCTTTTTTAGGAGCGATATTTGTTGGATCAATAAAAATAAATTCAGAATTATTTATTCCTAATTTATAGATCAATTTTCCAATATTTAAAAGATTTTTATGATTTTGTTTGACTATTGTTGTATTTGTTCCTATATTTTTAAATCCTAATTCCTGCAAGTTTTTTATTCCTTTTATTAGTTGTTTAAAGCTTCCTGGAGTTTGAGTTAGTTTATCATGCAATTCTGAACTATTGCCATGTATTGAAAAAACAAGATGATTAACTCCTTTATCAATAATTTTCTTAGCAAATTCTTTATTTGAGAGCATCCTGCCATTAGTTGCAAACATTATTGTTTTGAAACCAAGGTTTTTTGCAAAAGAAACAATTTCAAAAATATCTTTTCTTATTGTTGGCTCTCCGCCAATAAGCTCTATATAACCAGTTCCTTGATTTTTGGATTTGATTAAATCTTGTTTTATTTCATTAGTTGATTTGTCTTTTATAGTGTTTCTTTTATTTCCATTACAGCAGAAAATACATTTATTATTACAAGTATATCCCATGAATATTACTGTTTTTTTTATTTTCATTTTATTGGTTTGAATTCTTTAGAACCAAAAATATCTAAATAACTTTTCCAGATTTTTGAACATGTTTGTTTTTTTAAGCAGTTTTTACATTCTTTTGTAAAGACTACTTCTATTTTATTTGATGTAACTCCTCTAGAATATTTCCAAAGAGATTTTGGCAAAACACAATGAGGGAAATGATAAATCTCTACATTATGTCCTTTTTTGATTAATTTTTGAATTGGTGTGTTTAAAACTGTTGATATTTTAGTTAGCTTTTCTGCAACTGCTTTTTTATATTTTTCAGCTTGTGCTGTTAATCTTGGATTCATAATAACTATTTTGTTAAAAGCATTTTTGTTGAAATTGTTAATTATAAACTCGGCAATTTTGTTAAAGTATTTGTAATTCATTTTATGGAGTAGAATCCTAAGTTCTATTGGAATATTATATTTAATCAGATTTTTAATTCCAGTTATTTTGTGTTTAAAGCTCATTGGAGTTCTTGTTATTGCATCATGTATCTTAGAATTGTGGCCATATAGGGTTGTGATTATTTTTAGATTTTTGATTTTAGCAATTTTTTCTGTATATTTTCTATAACAAAAGGCTTGGACATTTGTTAAAAGACTTATTTCTGTTGGATTTTTGCTTTCAGTATATTTTAAAACCTTTAATAAGTCTTTTCTTAAAGTTGGTTCTCCTCCATTAAATTCTATATGGCTTGAATGTTGCAGGATTTCATCAATTTCTTCTTTAACATCATCGAAATTAGGATTAATTCTATTTTTTCTTCTTGAAACTGGACAAGAAATACAATTATCATTACAGTCATAGATTATTGGACTAAATGTTCTTTTCATTTTACATCTTTATTAAGCACTTTTTTTAATTTTTCTAATCCTTCTGTCATTAAAAGATGATATATTCTATAAAATAATTTATTCTGAATTAGATTATGATAAACTTTTTTTGTCCTATCATTTTGTTTTTTATATTCTTCAATAAAAGTAGAACCTCTGTTATCAAAAAAATTGTGCAAGATATCAATCTCTAAAAAACTTTGACATATATTTTCAAAATCAATTAGATATAATTGATTTCTATTTATTAATATATTTCTAAACCAAAAATCACCATGAATAATATCAGGAATAAATTTTTTAGGAAAGTGTTTTTCTAAAATCTCTTTTGTTTTTTTGTAGATGTTGTATTTATTTAAATCTTTTTTTGAATTTCTTAATTTTTTTTCTATTTTTCTAATTACTTCTTTTTTTATTTTTTCTTTTTTAAGAGAAATAATCTTCTTTCTATGAACTTTTCCTTGAAGTCTTGCTACTTTCTTACATAGTCCTTTGTATTTTTCTGGATGCTGGTCAAGATATGATTTTAGATTAATTCCAGGCATCCATTGCAAACACCTACTTTTTTCTGAGTTAATCATTTTAGGCACAGCAATATCTCTCGATGCAAGCTTTTTGATATACAATATCTGTGTTTTTTTGTCTAGCTTGGGTGTGTTTGGTTTAAACTCTTTATTTCCTAATTTTTGAGGATATTCTTTCCAAGGACCCTCGCATGCTAAATTGTATTTGCAATTTTTGCATTGTGAAAATTTTGATTTTCCTTGTTTTATTCTAACTGATTTATAGTCTTCTATTATTGTGTTACCATCTATTATCTCTGTTTCTGGTATAAACTTCTCACTAACATAATCTTCATATTCTCTCATTAAACAATAAGGCATTGCCTCTGCCATTACGCTTTTTCCTGCTTTAATGCCTATCTCCAGCCCTTTTTTTATATAGGGGGAAGCTAATGAAATCTTAGGAACAACACTGTTAAAATTTTTCCAAGCATTTCCAATTGGATGAACAAATGCAAATTGGAACTGATCTACATTTAATTTTACAAGAAGTTTTGCTATTTTTGGCAAATCTTTGTAATTCTTTTTAACTACAACAGTATTTGTTAAAACATAAGTGCCTAATGATTTAAGATTCTTTATGCCTTTGGTTGTTTGAGCAAAACTTCCTGGTGCTTTTGTTAAAGAATCATGTTGTTCAGCACAATAGCCATGTAATGCAGGACTAAATTCATTTGCTCCTGCTTTTATTGTTTTTTTACAAAAATCTAAAGAAGCAAACATTCTTCCATTTGTCTGTATTTGTATTGTTTTGTAATTTAATTTTTTAGCTAGTTTAACAATATCAAAGAAATCCTTTCTTATTGTAACTTCTCCGCCAGTTAAAACTACACTATTGCATCTTTTTCTTGCGTCAATTAAATCTTTTTTAATCTCTTCAAAACTTCTATTTCCTTTGAATTTGTTGTGTGCTTGAACACAAAATCTGCAGTTATTATTGCAGATAAAACCTGTTTTAATGTCTACTCTTTTATTGGCCCCCATAAATTGGAAGAAAGACTATATTAATTATAAATATTCTGTTTTAAGAAATAACTTCAATATCTTCTGAAATATAATCAGGAGATTTGTTTTTTTGATTTTGTTGAATTGTGTTTAAAGCATTTGTTAATGAAGATTTTGCTTCTGATGGGTGCATTCCTAAGACAGTTGCTAGAGAGATTAAATCATGAGCAGAACGCATTTGCAACGGGTTTTGAGCAAATGATGCAAAGATTGTTTTTACTTTATATTTTCTACAGAGTGTTATGTTTTGCATAATTCTTCCAAGTAGTTGTGGTTTGTTTTTTGAATTAAGTATTGAAGAAAAGGAAAAAGCTACTGCTACTTTGTTTTTGTGTGCTAGATTACAAAGAACTTGATTTAGACCAGACAGTCTAAAATTTAGTGGGTCTTTTTTTGGGAAGAGTTCTAGATCAAATATTATGTCTGGAGATAACTTTTCTAAAACTCTTTGATCTTGTTCTGGAACAGACTTTACAAGAACTAAGTTTGATAGGTTTTTTGCTTTTTGGATATTTGCTTGGGCTGATTGCAACCCAAGAAATAGATTGATTTTTGTTGTTTTCTGCAGTTCTTTTAATAATTGTGTTTTGCTAATAATGTCTGGAGCAAAGTTATAAACAAAACACAAAGAGGAATAATTTAGTTTTTCTGCTAATTTAATGAATTGTTTTTCGTTTTTTTTTGGAAATATTATGTCAATAAACATTTTATTAAAGTTATTTTAAGAATATTTAAATTATTATGCTTTTAACAAGCTGAGTATTTTACATGTTTGGCAAATTTTGTGTTTTGTTGGCTCTTTGCAAAACTCACAATAATTGATTTTTTGAGTTGTTTGAAAGTTTTTT
This sequence comes from Candidatus Woesearchaeota archaeon, assembly GCA_019322535.1. Lineage (GTDB taxonomy): Archaea > Nanobdellota > Nanobdellia > Woesearchaeales > WJKL01 > JAHWIM01. The sequence goes on along the minus strand of JAHWIM010000024.1, from coordinate 2,979 downwards.
CTTAATTTGGGAAGAATCTTTAAGAAATTAGAGATAATATTTTGTTTTGTTTTGGGATTTGTTTTTTCTGTTTGATTTAGCAGGTTTCTGATGTGGTTTCTATAGGAAACAGAAGCACACGGACATCTTTCATATATTACTGGAAAAGCCATTAATTTTGAATAAGCAGCTATTTCTTTTTCTGGAATTAAATATAGTGGTTTAACTCTTGGAATGAATTTTTTATCTTTTGTAATGCCTGTTTTTGGGCCTAATCTGGTAAGTATTTCAAGATTGTTTTTAAGCAGATTCATTAAAACCGATTGTGCTTCATCGTCTAGATTATGGCCTGTGACGACTACAGCTGGATTTATTGATCTTGATTTTTTGTTTATTAGATAACGTCTTAGAACACCGCAAGTTGTACATGATTTGAATTTGGCTCCTTTTTTTGTTAGAATTGACTGCAACGAGCATAAAGAGTAACCAAATTCTTTTTGAAATGATATCTTATGTAATTTTATTTTATGTTGCCTGCAGAAATTTATAGTGTTTTGCAGATTCTTTTTAGAGTAAGAACTTATTGCCTGGTCAACTGTTATTGCCTCAACATTATAATTATGTTTTTTTAAGAGATATAGAATAGCTGTGCTGTCCTTTCCCCCTGATGCTGCTACTAATATTTTGTCTTTTTTATCAAATAATTTGAATTTGTTTATATCTGAAAGTACTTTTTTCTCAAATTCTGCTATATCCTTATCTTTATACTTATTTTTTACCATCTTTTCTTACTTATTTCATGGAATTTATTTGCTTTATTTCCATTGAAACTAACTTATTTCCATAGGAAATAAAGGGGCTATTATAACAATAAACTATATTTTATTTAAAAATCATTTATAAATACATATATTTAAATAGTTGTTGTTTTATACAGGTAATATAAGGTTATTTTTAAAGTTTAAGTGGGGTGGGTTTATGGCTAAGAAAAAATCTAAAGCTAAAAAGGATTGGAAAAGAGAGATTAGTGTTGTTAATATTGTTGTAAGTACTTCTATGGAAAAAGCTGTTCCTCTTGAGAAAATGGCTGCAACCTTGAGTAATACAGAATATAATCCAGAACAATTTCCTGGGCTTGTCATAAGAATAAAAGAACCTAAAACTTCTGCTTTGATATTTAGCAGCGGAAAGGTTGTTTGCACAGGAGCAAGAAGTATGGATAAAGTAGAGGAAAGCATTAAGAAGATAATAAAGAGTCTTGAGAAGATTGGAATCAAAGTTACAATCAAACCTGAGATAAAGATACAGAATATTGTTGCAAGCGGCAGTATAGGAAAAGATCTGAATTTGAATACATTAGCAATGAAGCTTCCTAATACTGAATATGAACCTGAACAGTTTCCTGGTTTAGTATATAAACTTGCAGAAGCAAAAGCCACTTTCTTATTATTTAGTAATGGAAAGATTGTTTGTACTGGAACAAAAAGCGAAAAAGAGGTTAGAGAAGCTCTAGATAAGCTAATTGAACACCTTAAAAGAGTTGTTAAATAATTGGGCGGTTTTTAAAGCAGCACTGGACATGCTGGCGTAGCTTATTTAAAATCACCTAGATTAATCAATCTAAAATGGAAGCTACTGAACAAATAAAAATATTAGGGGAATTTTTTGAAAACAATTATATTAATCAGATAAGGCAGAAGATAAGAAAGGGAGAAAAATTTCTTGTTGTTGATTATTCTGAATTATTAAAATTTAACCATGAGTTAGCTGAGGAATTATTAGATCATCCTGAAGAAGTAATCAAAGCTGGAGAAGTTGCTTTGCAGGAATTTGAGTTGCCTGAACATATGAAGAATTTTAGGCTTAGGTTTAGTAATTTGCCTGAAAGTCAGAAAATTATGATCAGAAATATTAGAAGCAAGCATATTGAAAAGTTATTACTGATAGAAGGAGTTGTAAGACAAAAAAGTGATGTAAGGCCGCAGGTTACTGCTGCTAAATTTGAATGTCCTAGTTGTGGAAATGTAATCAGTGTTTTACAGCTAGACAGCAGTTTTAAAGAACCAAACAGATGCGGCTGTGGAAGAAAAGGAAAATTTCATTTATTAAGCAAAGAGCTTGTTGATGCACAAGGATTGGTTTTAGAAGAAGCTCCTGAGAATCTAGAAGGAGGAGAACAGCCTAAAAGAATGAATGTTTTTTTGAAAGATGACTTAGTCAGTCCTTTAAGTGAAAGAAAAACAAATCCTGGAAGCAATATTCAGATTATGGGGCAAGTAAAAGAAGTGCCTATTGTTCTAAGAACAGGAGCAAAGAGCACTAGATTTGATTTGTTGATTGAAGCAAACTTTGTAGGTGCTACTGAAGAAAATTTTTATGATGTTGAGATAAGTGAAGAAGAAGAGAAGCAGATATTAGAACTTTCAAAGGACAAGAAGATATATAAAAAACTTATAAGTTCTATAGCGCCCTCAATTTATGGTTATGAAAAAGTTAAAGAAGCGTTGCTTTTGCAATTAATGGGTGGAGTGCAAAAAGAGAGAAAAGATGGAGTTATAACAAGAGGAGATATGCATGTTCTTTTAGTTGGAGATCCTGGTTGTGGTAAATCACAAATGCTTAAAAGGATTAGTGCTGTTGCACCAAAAGGAAGATATGTTAGTGGAAAAGGAGTTAGTGGTGCTGGATTAACTGCTTCTGTTGTAAAAGATGAGTTCTTAAAAGGATGGAGCTTAGAAGCCGGGGCTCTTGTTTTAGCAAGTAATGGTATATGCTGTATTGATGAAATGGATAAGATGGGTGAAGAAGATAGAGGAGCTATGCATGAAGCTCTTGAGCAACAAACTGTTAGTATAAGCAAAGCAAATATTCAAGCAACTCTGCTTGCAAGAACAACTGTGCTTGCTGCTGCAAACCCTAAATTTGGAAGATTTGATCCTTATGATATTTTAGCTAAACAAATTAATTTGCCACCTACTTTAATAAATAGATTTGATTTGA
>JAHWIM010000023.1 GCA_019322535.1 Candidatus Woesearchaeota archaeon | reverse complement strand
GTAAGATTCAAACTGCAAATAAATCTATAATTAGATTTCTTTACCACAAGCTTGAGGGGCTGGTGCCAATGTCGTTTAGTTAAGGATATGCGATGTTACCAACAGAATATCAGACGAATATAGGATTTTTTTGTATATTTGAGGCATGTAACAAAGGAAAAAATATAATTATGGAGAAAGATCAAAGAACAAGTCAAACTTATTCAAAGTTTGAAAAAAAAATTGACTTCAAAAGAATTTATTGAACGACACAGGATCAAGCCTACCGATTTCACCAGAGAACGAAGCTTACCATTTCATAAGGTTTTCTTTCTACTCATTAATTTTTTGACCAAATCCCTTCAGTCCGAATTAGACAACCTTTTCAGGGTGCTGTTGAACAAAGAGATTCCTGTAAATGAAGTTACCAAGGGAGCCTTTAGTTTGGCACGAAAAAAGCTCAACTACAAAGCCTTTGTAGAACTTGATAAAACTCAAATTGATTATTTCTATGAAACAGCTGCTTATACAACCTGGAATGGCTTCAGGCTTCTGGGAGTAGATGGTTCTACAGTGCGTTTGCCCTCAAGTTGTGAAATAGTGAAAAAGTATGGAATACACGACACATCTGAGACTGGTACCCCAATTACTTATGCTCGGTTATCACAAGCATATGATTTGCTAAATAATTTAACAGTAGATGCTAAACTATCGACCTATGATGACAATGAGCATAATCTGGCATTACAACATGCTGCAATATTTGAAGCGGGTGATTTGGTATTATATGATAGGAATTATGCCTCGTTTTGGATGTTTTCCCTATTAATACAAAAGAAGACTCACTTTTGTGCCAGATTGAAAGTCGGTAGCTGGAAAGTGGCAAAAGAGTTAGCCAATAGTGGTAAGAAAGAAATGATAACGGAAATATACCCCAGTAAAGCCAGTGCAAAAAAATGTAAAGCATTAGGATTGGCAACCACTCCTATCAAACTTCGATTCATCTGCATAGAGCTTGATACTGGTGAAAAAGAAGTGCTTATTACCAGTTTGACAGATGAGAGCCAATATCCTTATGAAGTTTTTTGTGACCTGTACCAACTTCGATGGCAAGTAGAAGAATCTTATAAAACAATGAAGTCAAGGTTGGAAATAGAAAATTTTAGTGGAAAAAGTTGTTTGGCCATTGCTCAAGATTTTTATGCAAAAATATTCTCTTGCAACCTGACTTCCATCCTGGTTCACGGTGCAGATGAAATGGTGGAAAAGAAATGTAAAAAACGGAAAAGAAAGTACAAGCCTAACTTTACACAAGCACTTAACCGTATGAAAAACAGTGTTGTTTTACTATTTTGTCGAGAAGAAAAAATTGTAGAAGGGTATTTGAATGAATTAGTATGGTTATTTGCTAACAATCTTGAAGTAGTACGAAAAGACAGACATTTCGAAAGAAACTTCAGGAAAAGCAAACGAATATACCCCATGCCTTACAAGGGCTCTTTTTAAAACATAAATACAAATATATCCTTAATTACTTGTGCCGATCATATTGTTCGACAATGGGATAGTCATGCTCATGAATTATTAAAAAAAATGAGTTGTCATTTTTTCTCATCTTTGATTCAATTATTGATCAAAACAAGGCATGAATACAAAATCATTATTTATTTACACCTTTCAATCTTTTTTTCTAATAAAAATCATTGGTGATTTTTTCTTAACTAAACGACATTGGGGGCTGGTGCTCGCAAGGGTGTGCAAGTTCGAGTCTTGTTCTGGGCACAAAAGATCTGAGTCGTTCAGATCTTTTTTCTTTTAAAAGACTAAACTAAATATTGTTTTGCCTGTACTTGTATTAACATTTAATTGACCACCATGTAATTGCATAATATACCGAGCAACACTTAATCCAATACCTGATCCTTCCTTTTTTGTAGAATAAAATGGTACAAAAATTTTATCAGAAATTTCTTCTGGAATACCAATGCCATTATCAATGATATCAATCTGTAATCTTTCTTCAGTATTAATAAATCCATAAATTTTTACAAAAGGATTTTTTACTTCTTTTATTGCCTGAATAGAATTTTTAATTAGATTTAACAACACCTGTTCCAAT
>JAHWIM010000002.1 GCA_019322535.1 Candidatus Woesearchaeota archaeon | reverse complement strand
TTTCAAAATAATTCTTAATCTCTTCTGGATTCTTAAAAGCCATAAATTTATCTGCTAATGTCATGTATTTTATTGAATCAATATCTTTAAAGAATTCAAAAAGGATTTTATAATCTTTATTTCTAAGACCTTCTTTTATTATCAATCTATCACTTGATAGCTTTACCATATACTCCATTATTACAATTCAATATAAATACTTTGTTAGAAGTCAAAATTTTTAACTTCAACCATTAATAATCATAAACTAATCTTCATAAAATCTTTTGCAGCAGTAACATTATCAAATACATTTCTAGCATCTTCTTCTAGCTCATGAATATCTTTGTATCTTGTTGAGAAATGGGTTAATATAAGTTTTTTTGCGTTTGCTTGATTTGCGACAAGACCTGCTTGTTTTGCAGTTGTGTGCCTATAAAGTTCTGCTTTATCTTCAAGTTTTGAAGAATAAGTAGAATCTGAGATTAATATGTCTGCATCTTGAGCAATTTTAATTGAATTTTGGTTTGGTACAGAGTCTGAAAGATATGATATTATTTTACCTTTTACAACATATGTTGTTTCTTTAGGTGTTATTGTTTTATTTTTCCATGTTATCGATTTTCCATCTTGCAATTTACCTAATAAAGGGCCTTGAGGGATTCCAAGTTTTTTTGCTGCAGCAACATTTATTCTTCTTTTGTCTTTTTCAACAAACCTAAACCCCACTGTAGGAGCAAGATGCTCAAGAGGATATGCTTCTAATGAATAATCTTTTCCATTATAGAATTTGCCTTCTTTAACTTCTATAACTTCAATTTTAATTCTTTGCTCGAAGATTGATGCTTTGTATATATGATTAATAAATTCTTTTGTTCCTTTTGGCCCATATATTCTTAGTGTTTTTTCATATTCAGAAAGCCCTAATGTTGAGATTAAACCAGGCAAACCAAGAACATGATCTCCATGCCAATGACTGATCAATACTTTTGTTATTTTTGTTGGCTTGATTCCAGCTATTTTTAATTGTCTTTGAGTTCCTTCTCCACAATCAAACAAAATTCCTTCAGAGCCGTAGCTAAGAAAGAAGGAGGAATGGTTTCTTTTTTTTGTTGGAACTGCACAGCTTGTTCCTAAAAAGATTATTTGCATGATGTTCAGGATATGGTTATAGTATTTAAATGTATTTTAAAAAAAAGAGAAAGGTTTTTAAGCAAACCAGTTATTATTGACGCTATGCCAAGGAAGAAAATCAAAAAAGAAAAAGTAGAAGAAGGGAAACCAAAGAAGGTTGTTAAGGCAGCTTTTGCAAGGGAAAGGATTTTAACAGAATCTAGTAATGGGGCAAGAGAACTTTACAATCAAAGCAGATATGGAAATGTTCTTGAAGATGGAAAAGTGCAGCTTTCTTTACTTGAAGCTCTTTATTTAATGGAAAAGAAAAAGGTTAAAATTGTTGATGGCAGAGGAAAGAAGGTTGATTTTGATAAATTTTTAAAAAAGGCGCAGAAAGTTGAACCAAATTTTTGGATAAGATATTGTGTTTTTAAAGATATTAGAAACAGAGGGTATATAATCAAAACAGCATTGAAGTTTGGAGCTGATTTTAGGGTTTATGAGAGAGGAGTTAAGCCAGGTGAAGACCACGCAAAATGGATTGTTTATCCTGTACATGAAGGAGAAAGTTTAACATGGTACGAATTTGCTGCTAAAAACAGGGTTGCTCATAGCACAAAAAAGAGATTATTGATTGGAATTGTTGACGATGAAGGCGATGTCACTTATTATGAAATAAGATGGATGAGGCCTTAAGAAAAATATATAAAGTTAGGATTTCTATTTTAAGTTATGTCTACTGAAGATAAGATTATTAGTATAATAAAAACAAAAGGGCCTGTTCTTCCTGTTGAGGTGGCGAGAGCAATTGAAACTAATATTTTGCTGGCTTCTGCTCATCTTAGTGAATTAGTTAGCAGAGACAGAGTCAAGATTTCTAACACAAAGGTTGGAGGAAGTCCTGTTTATTATTTGAAGGGCCAGGAAAGCAGATTACAAGAGTTCAGTAAAAATCTTAACAACAAAGAGCAGAGAGTATATAATTTATTGAAGGAGAAAAAGATACTAAGTGATAAAGACATAGAACCCTCTGCAAGGGTTATGATAAGGAAAATAAAAGATTTTGCAATTCCTTTTCAAGTTAATTTTAATGACAATAAGATATTGTTTTGGAAATGGTATTTGTTGAATGAGGAAGAAGTACATAAAGAAGTAGAGAAGCTACTTTATCCACAAAAAGAAATCGAAAAGAAAAAAGAGACTGAAAGGATAGAAAAAGAGAAGGAAAAACTCGAGAAAAAAAAGATAGAAGAAGAGAAAAAGAAAGATGAACAAGAAAAACAGAAATTACAAAGAAAATTAGAAGAAGAAAGGCAAAAAATTGAACAAGAGAAAACAAGGCTGCAAAAATCTGAACAAAAAAAGATAGAAAAACAGAAAAAATTAGAATTTGAAAAAGATGATTTTCTAAATAAGCTTAAAATCTATTTTAGCAACAGGAAGATTGCGGTTATTGAAAACAATGTTTTAAGAAAAGGGAAAGAAATTGAGTTTAGAATAAAAATTCCGTCTGTTGTTGGTGAGATTGAATATTATTGTCAAGCAAAAACAAGAAAAGGGTTAATGATGGTGATTTGAGTTCTGCATTTGTACAAGGCCAAATTAAAAGACTGCCTGTTCTTTTTTTATCACAAGGAGACCTTACTAAGAAAGCAAAGGAATTGTTAGAAAAAGAATTAAAAGGCATTGTTGTTAAAAAGCTGTAAAATGGGACTAAACATAAAAGATCTTCTAATTTCAAAAGAAATTGAGTTTGAAGGATTTAAAGGCAAAACATTGATTGTTGATTCTTTTAATGTGCTTTATCAATTTATAACTACAATAAGACAGAGGGATGGAACTCCATTAAAAGATTCTAGAGGGAATGTTACATCACATCTAACTGGTTTATTTAGCAGAACATCTAATTTAATTCAAAAAGGAATCAAGCTAGGTTTTGTTTTTGATGGAAAACCACCTGAATTTAAAAGAAAGGAAAGAGAAAGAAGAATTAGTTTGAAAATGGAAGCTCAGAAAAAATACACAGAAGCTGTTAAGAAAGGTGATGTTGAAGAGATGAAAAAATATGCAGCAAGAACAAGCAAACTCACAGGAGAGATGATAGAAGAAAGCAAAGAACTGTTGAAAGCTTTTGGGCTTCCTATTATACAGGCTCCTAGTGAAGGAGAAGCACAAGTTGCTTATATTGTTAACAAACACGATGCTTTTGCTGGTGTTAGTGAAGATTATGATAGTTTGCTTTATGGAATTCCAAGGCTTGTTAAGAATTTAACAATTAGCGGAAGAAGAAAATTTGGAGCAACTTATGTTACTGTTAAACCAAAGATTATAAACTTGACAGAGAATTTGAATAATCTAGGCATTGATAATGACCAATTAATTGTTTTGGCAATGATTGTTGGAACTGATTATAACCTCAAGGGTGTTAAAGGCATTGGGCCAAAAGGAGCATTGAAATTAGTCAAGGAGTTTGGCGATGATTTTGATGGGATATTTCAAAAAATTGAATGGAAAAAACATTTTGATTTTAATTGGGAAGATGTTTATTATTTGTTTAAGAAAATGCCGGTTAATAAAGATTATAAATTGGAATGGGGAAAAATTGATAAGGAAAAAATTCATGAGTTACTTGTTGAAAAACATGATTTTTCTGCAGAGAGAGTTAAAAATACTTTAGAGAAATTAGGAAAGACTGAGAAAGAGAAGAAACAGAAAGGATTGGGAGAGTGGTTTTAATGTGGTGGATTTTTTTAGCCTTATTGTCTGCAGTATTTTTATCTTTTGCTGATGTTTTTAAGAAAAAGATTCTTTTTAAAGAACACGCAATGGAATTCTCAACTGTTTTAGCTATATTTTCATTTGTTATTGTTTTATTTTTTATCCCTTTTGTTAATTTTAATATTAACCGCAATATTTTGGGTTTAATTTATGTTGTGTCTATTATTTCAACAGCAGGATTATTATTAATGAATAAGGCAATAAGGCATTTAGAGATATCTACTGTAGAGCCTTTGATGAATTTTAGCCCTGCTTTTTTAGTGATATTTGCTTATTTTCTTCTAGGTGAAAAGTTAGGAGCTTGGCAGTTAGGAGGAATTGGTTTATTGATTTTTGGAGCTTATATTTTAGAAATGGATCATAACCTTAAAGATTTTTTAAGTCCTTTTAAAAAATTGCTTACATCAAAATATCTTTTTTATATATTATTGGTTATAATTATGTATTCGTTTTCTGCTATTTTGGATAAAATGATATTGACCAGTATAGACAAGTTTAGTTATGTGTTTTTTGTTTTTGGATTTAGAGCTATAAATTTTATATTTTTAATCAGCATTTTTTATGATGGAGCCAAAGGAATAAAACACGGAGTTAAAAATGCTGGATTTCCAATTGCTGTTGTTGCTTTATTGCTGCTGTTTTCACTTATGTCTTATTATAGTGCTGTTTCTATTGCTTTTGTTAGTTTAGTTATTCCAATAAAAAGGCTGAGTACTTTGTTTAGTACAGTAATTGGAGGAGAATTATTTCATGACCATAGTTTAAAATATAAAATTACTGCTTGTTTGGTTATGATAGTTGGTGCTGGTTTAGTTGCTCTAAAATGAAACCTAAAACTTTAAGAGAAGCGCTGAAGGGAAAACTCATAAAGAAAGAAATGCAAAACTTAGTTACAAGTTTTGATATTGTTGGAGATATTGCTGTTATAGAGATTCCAACTGAGTTAGAAAAAAAAGAAAAAGTGATTGCAGAGACTTTATTGAAGATGCACAAAAACATTAAGGTTGTTTGTAAGAAAGCAGGAGGGCATACTGGCGTTTTTAGACTGCAGAAATACAAAATTCTTGCTGGAGAAAAAAGAAAAGAGACAGAGTATAAAGAAAGCGGAATAAGAATGAAATTTCATATTGAAAAAACTTATTTTTCTCCTAGGTTTGGGACAGAGAGGTTAAGGATAGCTAATCTAGTTAAAGAAAAAGAAGATGTTTTGATTATGTTTTCTGGTGTTGCTCCTTTTTGTTTAGTTACTGCTAAGAATGCCAAGCCAAATGTTGTTTATGGTATTGAGATAAATCCAAACGCTCATAAATATGCTTTGGATAATGTTAAGCTAAATAAATTTGAAGATAAAGTTAAATTATATGAAGGAGACGTAAGGCTAGTTGTTCCTACATTAAGAAAAAAATTTGATAGAATAGCAATGCCTTTGCCAAAAGGAGGAGAAAGTTTTTTAGATGTTGCTTTGAGTGCAGTTAAGAAAAAAGGAATAATTCATTTTTATGATTTTTTACATGCTGATGAATTTGATTTGGCAAAAGAAAAGGTCAGAGAAGCATGTAAATTAACCAAAAAGAAATGCAAAATTTTGAGATTAGTTAAATGCGGGCAGCAAAGCCCAAGAGTTTATAGGATTTGTGTTGATTTTAAAGTTCTTTAATTTTGCAAAGGTTTAAATACATTCTTCAAAATTATGTTCTTGAGTGCAACACGCAATGATTAAGTGAACACCGTTCTAGCCGAAAGGCAATGAGAGCCGGAAGTAACTGCTGAGCGTGCACAAATCATTAGAAATAACTAATTAACCAAACATCCGCATATAATCCTGTCCTTCTAAAGCTTCTTCTTTCTTGACTTTTTCAATAGCTTTTAAGAAATCATCTCTTAGGATTTTTGTTCTATTTTCTCTGATTGCAAAATAGCCTGCTTCTGTACAGGCTGCTTTTATCTCTGCTCCAGAGAAGTTATCCATTTTTTTGATGAGTTGAGGAACATTCATTCTTTTATCAAGAGTCATATTTTTTGTGTGGATTTTGAAAATTTGTTTTTTGCCTTCTTCGTCTGGCAATGGAACATAGATTAATCTGTCAAGTCTGCCAGGCCTGATAACAGCAGGGTCTAGGATATCTTTTCTATTTGTTGCTCCAATGATTTTTACATTGTCTAATGGTTTAAAACCATCAATTTCTGCTAAGAATTGCATAAAGGTTCTTTGAACTTCTCTTTCACCAGATGTTCCTACTTCAATTCTTTTTGCTGCTAGCGCATCTAATTCATCTATGAATATTATTGCAGGGCCTTTTTCTCTTGCAAGCTGAAAGATTTCTTTTACTAACTTAGCTCCTTCTCCAATAAATTTTTGGACTAATTCAGAAGCAACAATTTCAATAAATGTTGAATTAGTTGAAGCAGCAACTGCTTTTGCCAATAGAGTTTTACCTGTTCCTGGAGGCCCGTGTAAAAGAATACCTTTTGGTGGAGTAATTCCAACTTTTTTGAAAAGCTGTGGTTTTTTTAATGGAAGCTCAACAACTTCTTGGATTTCATTTATCTGGCGCTGTAATCCACCTATATCTGACCAAAAAACAGTTGGTTTTTCTATTATGACAAATGATTCTACTGTGAAATGTTTTGAAGAAGGGATTTTTTTAATAATTGTAAGGTTTTTTTGATCTACAAGAACAGCGTCTCCTGGTTTGAGTTTGCCACATTCTGAAGATACAGAGACAAGAAATTCATTGCTGTTTGGAAGCCTTATTATTGCTTCTTTATCCATGACTTCTTTTACCTGGCAGATCATTAAAGGGGGTTTTTTAAATTGATCAAGTTCTTCTTTTAATCTTTCAATTGTTTCTCTAAGAAGCTTGTTTTCTTCTTCAAAAGCGTTTGATGTAGTTGAATATGAGTAAATTACTTTATCCAAAATTTCTTTATTTTTTGGTGGCATAGTTTATTTGTAAATAAGAGGGTATTTAAATGTTATGGATTTTAGAACTAAACAACAAAATTGCCTTTTTTTATGATCCAGTGTACTTTTTTCTTTTTATCTACACCATAAATATCTAGTTTTTGTTTTGGAGAATTTATTACAATATCCCAATGATAAACTGTTTTTCTATCTGGTTCAAATCCCATTCCTAATGCAATATGAATCATTCTTGCTATTTTTTCATTTACAATCAAATAATCACAAAGTTTTGCTTTAGGGTTTAAATTTATTGCAAACTCTCCAATAGCGTTGAAATTTTGTCTATACATTTTTGTTATTGATATTGGCAGACTTTTATTAGCTTCAATATTTCTTATTTTTTGCCTTGAATCTGATAGTTGCTTTTGCATTTTTGCTACTAATTTTTTAGGTCCGTCAACTATCTTGTATTTATTTTTCTTAACTGATATAATCAGAGGATTATTCTCTGGAATCATAATACTTCTATCTACACTAATCACAACATCTCCTATAAATAACCCTTTAACGTTTTCAGGAGTAACAAAAGTTTCACCACTTGGAAAATTAGCATAACATCCTGCTTTTATTCCTGTCTTCTCAAAATATTCTTTATCAATATTTGATCTTAGATCAGAATCATTGGCAATAAACTCTCTTCTTACTCCTTCTTTTGTCAGTAATCCTACTTCTAAATCTGTTTTGTAGCCGTTAATTTCTTTTCCAATAACCCTTATCTTCTGGCATTTATCTAATAACTTTTTTATCCTTAAACTTCTTGCTCTAATTTTATCATAATTAACATTACATGTTTCAATAAAAATATCAATTGGCAATGTTTCTGTAATCCCATACCTCATCTTAGGGTCTCTTTTTTCATATTTTGTTTGTGTTTCGTATCTATCTTTTAACAACATTTGTCCAGGGCTACTCCATCTGGTTTTTCTATCTAAAGTAGGGTATCCAATATGTTCTCCAAAAAAGAATTTTCCAGCATAACCTTTTCCATGAACACCAAACGCAGCATCGCTTAATTCAATTCTATTTATTTTTAGAAGTTTTGAAACAACTTTAAATTTTTGAAATACTTCCTCATTAACATCTTTATCTAATTCGCAACCAATTAAAGTACTTAACAAATCTGCTGATCTTATAGAATTTGCTAGAATAGAAGACCTAGTTGAATAAGCATTCATACTCACTTTAGTCTTTAGCTTTTTGGCAATTGTTGCAAAAGCATAAGAGATTGAAAAAGAATCAAGATAGTCTTCCAAGGGAAGCCCTAGATCTTTTCTTGATGGAACAAGCACAAAACCCAATCCAAACTTTTCATCTTTTTTAAGCCCATATCCTTGGGTTAATATTGTTTTTGCAGTTTGTTGAACTTCTTTCCATTTATAATATCTGTGCCAGGAATAATGATATTTTAGATTAAATGTTCCAGAAAACCCATTTTTTCCTGCTTTGAGCATTATTTCAGGTCCTTGAAAAATATTTTTGAAGACTTTTGTTTTTGTTCTTTTATTAACAGAATTGATCCAAGCAGCCAAAGCCTTAACTTTTGGTGTTTTTAATCTTGATTTTTTATCTTCATAAGTGTTCCAGACTTCTTTGAGAATGGCAAGGGTTTTAGATTTTTTGTCTTTAACAACAACATGCATATCGCCTTCTAAATTATGTACTGCCATTGAGAGAGGTGCTATTGAGAAAAATGCTTTTTTGTTCTCTAATTCTAGTGTGACTAGGAATAATTTATCTTTAACATTTTTTAATTTTTTGATTAATTCTACTTCATATTTTTTTACTAAATTGTTAAAGAGTTTTTGATTGTATTTCATTTTTATACTATAATTAGGTTTTTGTTTGTTCTAGTTAAAATTTTTACGTTTTTTCCTAATAAAACATCGTCTTCAATTCTTATTCCAAATTTATATGGGAAATAAATTCCAGGTTCTACTGTGAAAACCATATTTTGTTTTAATTTATCTTTTGATTTTGGTGATAGAGTAGGATATTCATGCGGCTGAATGCCAATTCCATGGCCTAAGCCATGTATAAATAATTTTTTGTGTTTATTTAATACGTTTCTTGCTTGCTTGTCTATTTCTGAACAAGAAGCATTTTCTTTGATTTTTTCAATTGCTTTAAGTTGAGAATTTAGGACAAGATTGTAAATATCTTTTTCAGATTTTTTTGGTTTTCCTATGTATATTGTTCTTGTTATATCTGAGCAATAGCCTTTGTATTTTACTCCAAAGTCTATCACACAAAATCCTTTTTGCAAAGGCCGGTTTTTTGTTTCATGATGCGGGAAAGAAGCATTTTTTCCTGACGCAACAATTGTTTTAAATGCAGTGTCAGCAAATTGCTGTTTTGCTAGAAAGTCTAACTGGGCTTCTACCTGTGTTTCTGTTTTAAATTTTTTGAAGTTTTGAAGTGTTTCTGTTAAAGTTTGATCTGTTATCTTGCATGCTTTTGTTATATGTTCAATTTCTTTTTCGGTTTTTTGTGCTCTTAGTTGCGAACAAAAATTTGCAATATCTTTGAATTTTGATTTTTTAAATTTGTTTTTTATTGCTTTGAAAGAACTTACTGTAAGATTTGATTTATTTACTGCAATTGTTTTTGATCTAATTTTATTTTTTTTAAAGAAATCAATTAAAGAATCAGAAAGTTTGTTTTTGATACAATGAATATTTAATTTTGATTCACTTTTTGCTCTTTCATAATCTAGTTTTGAGACAAATAATATTGGTTTTTTTTCTTTTGGAATTGCGAGACAAGCAAAACCTATATTTGAAAGTTGTGAGAAGTAAAAAAGATTTGGGTCTTGGTTTTGGAGATTAAAGAAAAGAGTAAGGTCAATATCTTTGTTAACTAAATAATTCTGTAATTCTCTTAATTTCATCTTGTGACTTCATAGCTCTTAACTTTAGTGTAGAGTTCTTTTGCTTTTTTGTTTTTGGCGAAATGTTTTTTGACTGGTTTTAGCAGTTCTATGATATATTTAGCTACAGAATTTTTTAGGTCTAGTGGAAAGAGTTCTCCTGATTGGTATATTTTTATTAATTCTTCAAAAGAGCCAATTGTTAAATCTCCACCAAACTTAGATGGTCTTTCTATTTTTAGTTCTTTAAATGACTGAAAGATGATGTTTCTGCAATAATCTATTATAGGGTTATCTTCAATAATCTTTTCTGGGCAATAAGCTTTTTTGATTTTTTGTTTGATATCTTCTTCTGAATCATCCATAAAAATTGCGCTTTGCGGTCTTGATTTTGACATTTTCATTGCAATTGCTCTATCAACTGCTGAAGTGGTTTGAGGAGGAGGGTGTTCTAAGCTCATAAGCATATGATGATGGACTGATATCGGTTTCCACCAACCTAGTTTTGGCCCTACTTCTCTTGCAAGCATATTTACTTTTCTTTGATCCATACCTAATTGGCAGATATCTGCTTTTAATTGAAAGATATCTGCAGCCTGCATTACTGGATACAAAATTTGTGAAGCTTGCAATGCTTCAGATTCAGATCTTCCCATTATCTGACTACATCTGATAATCCGTTTAACAGTAGAATTTCGTGCAATTTGCATTACTTTTTTTAGATAATTATCTGTTGCCATAAAATCATTTACCCAAACAAATTCAACATTTTTTAAGTCCATTCCTGTTGCTTTCCAGACTTCAATCAGGTATTTACCAACAGTTTGGATTTTATCAAGGTTCCCACCTATTTTGTTATTTGCCCAGGCATGCCAGTCTGCAACCAACATCTTAAATTTACAACCAGCAGCAATCATTTTATTGACATTAATTGCCCTCATTATTCCCTGTGCAATGTGAACCCTACCAGAAGGCTCAAAACCATCATAGGCAATTGGGTGGTCTTTTGTTTCTAACAACTGAAGAAGTTCATCTTCTGTGAGAATTTCTTCTCCTACTTCTCTTATTAGTTCTAGTCTTGTTGCAGTATCCATGTGATTAAAGTTTTATTTAAGGTATAAAAAGGTTTCGCACTGGACAGACAGACATAAAATTTTTAAATGATAATTTTTTGATTTTTATTATGTACATCTCTGTAACTATGCTTTCTAGTTATTTGTATTGCGGAAGGAAGTTATTTCTAGAGCGTGTTTTAGGGCTTTTTGAGCCAGATAAAGAAGCATTAGTTAAAGGAACCATTAGGCATTTAACTTATGAAGCAATAAATAAAATCGAAGAAAAAATCATAAAAAGTTTTACAGAAAAAATCAAATTCAAAGAAATTAAAGACAAATATATCCATATTTATGCAGGATTGCTGAGGGATATCATAAAAAGACACAAAAAAAGACTTAATAATGTAAATTTGGATTCATTAGAAGCATTTAAGAATATTTTTCCAAGATTTGTGAAAGAAAGTGAATCAAGAGCTATTAATATCTACAATTTCATGAATAAGTATAAGATTTATGGCGAAGAGTTATGGGAGAAGCTGACTCCTAAGATTATAAGTGAATTTAAAATAAAATCTGATAATCTGCTTTTGAGCGGCATTGTTGATCAAATTGAGGAATACAAAGAAGACTTTGTGCCTATTGAGCTTAAGACTGGCAGAGTTCCAAAAGAAGGTGTTTGGCCTGGTCACAGGATACAGATTGCTGCTTATGCTTTGCTTTTAGAAGAATCACGAGGAACTAAGATAAAAGAAGGATTTGTTCATTATTTGGATATTGATGAAAGAAGACAAGTTGTTATAAATCCTTTTTTGAAAGAAGAGGTTATTGAATTAAGAGAAAAAGTGCTTGAATTGCTTAATTCTGATAAAATACCTGAGCATTGTGACAATGAAAGAAAATGTGCTGTTTGTGGATTGAAAAAAGAATGTTTTAATGAAGGGTTTTTAAATAAAAAGCTAAAAGAAAAGATCAAATAAATTGAAATGAAAAGCTTTAAATATCATCTATTTGAATTAAAAGTATAGTTTTGATTGAACAAATAACAACATAAAAATGCGCAATTTTAATGTTATTTTGATTTCCTTAGATTGTGTAAGACCAGACCATCTAAGTTGTTATGGTTATAATAAAATAAATACTAAAAATATTGATTCTATTGCTAAAGAAAGTATTATTTTCACACAGGCCATTTGTCAAGCACCATATACTCCTGCTTCTCATGCTTCCATATTTACTGGTTTGAATCCCTATAATCATGGCATACGTCAGTTACATGGCGACAAATTAAATAAAAAATGCATTACCTTGGCAGAAACTTTAAAAAAACACGGTTATTATTGTGTTGCATTTATTGGAGCCGATGCGCTAAATAAAGTGTATAGTCTTAATAAGGGCTTTGACGAATACCATCAGCCCTCAGATGATAAGAAAATAAAATTTGCAGGAGTTGCAGTTAATGACTGGACTAATAAACTTGTAAATTGGTTTTCTTCTAATAAAAACAAAAAATTTTTTTTATTTTTACATCATTTTGCAACACACCATGGTGGTTCAATTTTACTTCCTAAAGATTGTAAGAAAAATAAATTTTTTGATTATTATGACGATAAAATAAAATATTTTGATGAAAAGATTATGGCACTTTTAATTGAAGAACTTAGTAAATATAATCTTTTAGAAAAAACAATAATAATTATAACCGCCGATCACGGAGAATGTTTATATGAGCACAATGAATTTGATAGTAGGTGTCTTGGTCATAGAAAATTCTTGTATGATTCAACTTTAAGAGTTCCTTTAATAATCAAAATTCCTAATCTTAAACCAAAGAAAATTGATTCTTTAGTAAGATTGATAGATATATTTCCAACAATTACTGGGTTTCTAGGAGTGAATTTTAGTCAGAAAATAGATGGGATAAATCTCCTTCCTCTTATTTTGAACAAGAAAAAAGAAATTAAGTATGCATATAGCGAAACTAAGCTTGACAAAAGATTAATTAGTATAAGAACAGAGAAATGGAAATTAATCTTTGATGGAGATACATTTGAACCTAACCAGCTTTATAACCTAAAAAAAGATCCTAAAGAGCTTATAAATTTGATGTATGAGAATAAAGACATTGTTAACAGATTGAAAAGTATATTAATAAATATAATCAAATCAAGCAAAGAAGAAAAAAGAGAAGCTATGACAAAAAGTGATGAAGATTATATAAAACAAAAATTAAAAAATTTAGGTTATTTAGATTGAATCTTAACTATTTTTTAGAGTGGCAGATATCAAGAATTTATTTTTTGGATAAAAGTCTATTTTCAAGCATTTTATTTCAATAAATTGAAATGAAAAGCTTTAAATATCAGCTAATCTAAACTTAAACTATCACTTTTAAATAACTATTATGAGGGGATATTATGGCTGAAGAAGAGAAAAAATTTTCTAAACAAATGCTCGGAAAGACTGTTGTAAGTAAGACAGGAAAGAGATTTGGAGAAGTTGGAGATATTATATTTGAAACAAGAAGCGGAGAACTTATACATTTGGTTCTTAGCAGTCCTACAGCTTATACTGAAAAATTAGAGTTAGAAAAAGACAAAGAAGGAAGGATATTGATTCCATTTTCTGCTGTGATTGCTACAGGAGATTTTATGGTTGTTTCTGAGGAAGACATTATTTAAGAAAGATTTTTATATTCATTCTTTTCTTTTTTACTTGGGGGCAAAATGGAAGTAGCTATTTGGACTGAGAAATATAGACCTGCAAATTTTTCTGATATAAAAGGACAGAAAGAGATAGTTAAAAGAGTAAAGGCTTTTGTGCAGCAGAAGAATATGCCTCATTTACTTTTTGCTGGTCCTGCAGGCATTGGAAAGACAAGTTTGGCGTTGGTTGTTGCTAAGAAGTTCTTTGGAGATAGCTGGAGACAGAATTTTTTAGAGTTAAATGCATCTGATGAGAGAGGAATTGATGTTATAAGGCACAAAGTAAAAGATTTTGCAAGAACAAGGGCTATTGGTGATGTTCCTTTTAAGATTATTTATTTAGATGAATGTGATGCTCTTACAAAAGAGGCTCAGCAAGCTTTACGTAGGACTATGGAGAATTATACTACAACATGCAGGTTTATTCTGGCTGGCAATTATAGCAGCAAGATTGTTGATCCTATACAAAGCAGATGCGCTATTTTTAGATTTAAGCCATTAGAAAAAAAAGATGTTTTTGCCATAGTAGATAAGATAGCAGAAACTGAGAAATTGAAGGTTGATGAGAAAGCAAAAGACGCACTTTATTTGATAAGTGAGGGAGATTGCAGAAGGTTAGAGAATATTCTGCAAAGCTGCGCTGCCATAGGGAAAGATGTAACTGAAGATATTGTTTTTAGTATGGCTTCTGTAGCAAGGCCAAAAGAGGTTAAAGAAGTTATTGAATTAGCGTTGAAGGGAAGTTTTATTGAAGCAAGGAATAAGCTGCTTGATGTTATGTTAAGATATGGTCTTAGTGGATTGGATATTATTAAACAGATTCAAAGAGGAGTTTGGGATTTGAGTGTTGATGGAAGGAAAAAGATAGAGTTAATAGATAAATGTGGAGAAATTGAATTTAGGATGGTTGAAGGTGCTGATGAATTTGTGCAGTTAGAAGCTTTACTTAGTCAGATTATGCTTGCTGGTTCTGAATAAAAAGAGAAAAAAAGGCCTTATTGGCCTGCATGTTTTACTGTTAATTGTTTATCTATGTGCTGTCTGTAACCATATTCTAATGTTATTGTAATTGGTTTTTCAAAGTCTCCTCTTGGTGTTGGAAGTTGCTGGGTGCAAATTATTGCACGTTTTCCACTAAACAGTGTTGTAAAACCTTCTGCTAAACTTCCTTCAAGTCCTGAACATTTAATATTTGGATCTCCTGTATCTACTTTGACATACACTTTGTCTTTGTCTGCTATTGTTGTAGAACATTCTGTATCTTTTCTGAAAATAGTACCTGTGCCAACATGTTCAACATCAAAGGCTAGTGAGATTCTGTCTGTTCCCATTACTGTTTGTTTTACATTGCTAACTTGAACAGGCGCACCTGAGTTTTCATAGTCTTTTGCTTCGTTTGGATTACAAACAGCTTCTTCAATGCTTTTTCTTGTTATTCCAAGAAGGTCTTCTAAAATACAAACTTTTGTATTGACTCTTGTTCCATATTCATAACAAGCAGAAGCTCTGATTACAAATTGTACTTTTCCTGTAACTGTTGAAGCATATTGTAGATCTGTGAAATCTAAGTTTGTTATTGTTCCTTGAATTAAATTTCCTTGCGGATCAAGTTTTGCTCCACGCATTGGAACAGAATTATCTTGAACTAAGAAAGCAGGTGTTTTACCAAAGTCTCCTGGATCTATGCCAATTATAGATAGAGTCATGTCATTTGGATTAGTTATATCCCATTCTCCAACATTTTCTAATTTGACATTTATACTAAATGGAAAATTTACATCAAAGACTTCATCTGGAGGAGCTCCTTCTGTAAAAGAAAGATCTAAGCCATTAGCACCACCAATAAAGGCTTTGCCAATTGAAACTGTTTCTTTTTCCTCTTGTTCACAGCCAAACACAAAAAACAAGATTCCAATAATTAATATTGCATAAAGATATTTTGATGCCATTTTTATACCTCTTTTTTTTATTGTGGAGTTCTTAGTATTTCTACATCTTTTGAAATACTGTCCATATAAGCGTAATTCAATCTAATATTTAAAGGTGTTGTGAATGCGTATTCTCCTGAAATAGCAAACGTACAAAATACTGTTGCTTTATTGTCAACAAGCCTTACTCTTGATCCAGCGAGTTCAGGTGAGCATTTTATTAGGCTTGCTCCACGCATACTCACATCATAATCAACAATATTTAAATCATCATAGTCAAGATTAAAAGGACAGCTGTTTGGGCCATAGCCTGTTTTTGAAAGGCCTGTTCTTAATACTTGTCCTTTACCTTGATTTGTAATATGAATTTTAAACAGGACTTTGTTTTTCATCATATCAACATCTACTCTTGTTACTCCTACTGGTGCTCCTTGGCCTCCTGCTGTCATAACATCTTTGACTTGACATGCTTGTTCTACTGGCTGAATTGAGTAAAGATTAGGATCAATACAGACTAAAGGATTTGCTGTTGTTTCATAATCATAGCAAGCAGTGATTACAAATTTTGGTTTATATGAGTCTGTGCCTTCTGGCATCCAAATCCGGTCTGTTGTAAATTCTTGAGTATCAAAACCTCCTTCTGGATTTAATACACTTTTGCCCTCTAATAATCCACAGGCTTTTGATTTTTGCATAATCTGTACAATTTTATCATCAAAACCAGAAAGATGCAAGAAACATTTTCCTGTGACATCTGCTGTTCCTTGGTTTCTTAGTTCTGCTATAAGTGTGAGGGTGCTTGTATCATATATTTTAGAAGGAGGAAGGCCTTTTACAAAGCTTATATCAACACCTTTGGTGCCTTTATATATCTCTTCAGGCTGCCTTTCTTCTGGTTCTCCTGGTCTTCTGACTTTACAGCTAGTTAAAAATAACATTGAAATTAAAAGTAAAATGATTAGGGTTTTTTTACGCATTTTTATTTATTTTAGGTGTTGGCTTATATAAATTTTTTTGTTTGATTCTATTTGGTTTTAAGTATTTCTACTGTTTCATCTACACTATCTTCATACCAATAATCTAAGGTTATTGTTAATGGGGTTGGGAAGCTTCCCATTGTGCTATAAATATCTGCTGTACATGTTAAGATATTGTTTCTTTGATCTAATACTAATGTATTATTTCCTCTTTCAAAACCACAATCTATTTGAGAACCAAGCTGATAATTATGAAATGTTACATCTTCTATTTTTATAATGCCTCCATCTTCACAATCTTCGTTTAGGAAAACAATACCTCTTCCTAAATTAGATATATAAAACTTTAATTCAAGTTCGTATCTTCCTTCTTCTATAGCAACAGGGGTTGTTGTTTGTTCTATTTTAGTTATAGCTATTGGTGCTCCTTGGCCTCCTGAAAGAGAAATTGTTTGATCTTGTTGGCATACTAATTGTTCTTTTTGAACAGTTAGATAGCTTGTTGGATCTATGCAGATGTCTGCATTAGCTTTTGTTTGGTATCTATAACAAGCATCTATTTTTATTAATTCAGTATGTATATCTTTTGTAGAACGCTTATTATTTTTTATTTTAAAGCTTATAATCTCTTTACTTCCTTCTGGATAATTTAGGCTTTTTCCTGGAAGGCTTGCAATTGTTATTTGGGAATCTCCAACAACTTCTGTAAATTGTTTTATAATTCCTTTTAATGATAGTTTAAGATCATTTATATCATAAGCACCCTGGTTTTTAACCTCTACAATTGCCTGGAATTCTCTGCCTTCTTTTACTTGGTCTGGAGGAAAATTCTTAACAAAAGACATTTCAAGCGCTTTTGTTCCAACACGGTATTCTATTTTTTCTGGTTCTGAGGGATCTATCCTAGGTCTCATTAATCGACAGCCAGATACCAGGATTAATAGAATTAACATGGTAAACAATATTTTTGTTTTCATTTTATGCAATTTTTTTAATATCAAATTCACCTTTTTTCTCAATCTGATAATCATAAGTCATATTTAATGAAAAAACATATGTCTGAATTTCTTCTGGATTTTCAAGCCCCCCTGTGTATTTTAGTTTGCATAAAAATGATTTTTCTTTTTGATATTCAATTTTTTCCCAAGGTTCTTTGTTTATTTTGCTTACATCTAAAGTATGGATAGTAGGGATGATAGGACAGTTGTCATCTGGTTGTATAACTTCTAAAAAAGGAGGCCATTCTTCAAATTTTCCTTTTTTGATTTTTAATATTTTTCCGAATTTAAGGTTATTCATAATTCCAATTTCAAAGTCAATGTCTTCAGTAAGGGCTATTACTGCAGAAGATTCTGGTGCTTCTGGATAAATTCGCTCTGTCATTAAGTTTAATTTAACATAACCAGGATCTGATTGTGATTGAACTTTAAGGTCAGGATAATATCCTCTTATATCTGATTTGAATATTTCTTTATTCAATAGGTTTGTTGCTCTTTCTATGCTATAAGGGGCAGTGCTTGCCTTAAGCTTAGACCATTGTTCAATAACTCTTAGAGCTTCTGGATCTTTACGTTCTATAAACTTTTCTTGCTCATGACGTAGCACACCCTCATCTATGAAGAAATTTTCAACAAATGCATTGACTTTAAGATCAGGAAAATCTCCTGTGACTTTTACTTCTTGTTCTTCTCCTCTTTTTAATGCTTCTTTTGGGTTGCAGGTGAATTGTTCAGAATCTCCAATTTCAGATTTTTTAACTGTCCATTCTTTAAGAGTTATTTCTGCTGGTTTGTTGTTAACTAAACAACTTAGTTTTATTGTGATATCATCATTTATAGAGGTTGCACTAATTCTTCCCCTAATATCAACATCTTCTGAGGGCATTGTTGTTTGATCTTTTTGTAAAAAGAAAAGCTGATTTGGGTTTATTGTAATTGCAGCTTTCACAGCCTCTCTTTGTGCTTTTTTAATTCTTCCAATTGTTTTAGCTCTTATGTCTTCTTCTGTTGGGGGATTCATTTTATTTTTTATACATGTTTGCAAGTCAAAATTTGAAAGTCTGCCACCTATCATGTCTTTCATACAAGCAGCATATGCTGCTGGATAACTAACTTCTCTTCCTTCAACAGTCTCTCTTGATAGTTGTGCTTCTCCAATAATTGGTTGGACAACAGGAGCTATAAGGGGCCATATTATCATCCAGAAAATAAACAAAGCGTGTCCAACTTTTAACAATGAAGAGATTTTTGTGTCACTAGTCCAGATACCATAAATTGCCCACCATGGCCAGAAAATAGGAGCAGCAAATAAAACATTTAAAACAGGAAATGTAGCTAGAAATGGAAGTCTAGCAACTACGATATAGGTTATTCCTTGTGACAGGAAAAATAAAACAAGAGGAGTGATCATAGAAGTAAGAATTCTTTTAATAGGATTTTGTCCTTTTTTTCCAAGAAAGATTATTACACCAACATAAACAGCTAGAGAAGCATCAATATAATAACCAATTTCTGGTGCTGTAGTATTTCTGAGAAAATGAGTTACAAAACCAATTATAATCAAGAAAGTTATTAATATATCTGGGCTTTTTGAAAGTTGTTTACCAGTTGCTTTAGTACCAGCCCAAAGACCTGCAGCACCAGCAGTGAATGTTGGCATATATTTTTTAAACCACCCTTTTAACCATGTGCCCCCTTTTCCAACTTGTTCACCTGCGCTTTTAATAGATTTTTTTGGTTCTTTTGCGATATCATAAGAAGAAACTCCTCTTACCCATCCTTTCCATCCACCACCTTCCCTTTTTGCCTGTTGCCCCATTCCTTTCCACACTCTTTGGTGCAACCATTTTCCTTCTGCTTTAGTGGCTTTTGCTTTTTTCACTTCTGCATTGGCTTCTTCTTCAACAGCCCTTGCTTTTTCTTCCTCTGCTTCAGCTTCTTTTTCAGCAGCCTTTGCTCTAGCTTCCAACTCATCAATTTCTCTGCTTAAAACATCTACACGCCCGCCTGCATAACCTTCTCTTCGTAAATTTACCCATTCGCTTTGCTTTTTATCAAGTATCTTTCTTAATTCTGCAAGCTCTTCTTTTTTATTTGCCATTTTAAATAATTAAATATTATTCAGAACTCTCTTATAAAACACCTCTACATTTATTCAGTTTTATAAACTACTTCTAATTCAACAACATCAATGGTTTTTTGTGGTTCTATCTTAATTGCATTATTGCCTTTTTCAACCCACCTTGTGATTTCTTCTTTAAATTTTATTTCGTTTTGGTCTAGGCTTATCATGTGACCATTGACAATGATTCTTGCTCTTTTTCTTTCTATGTCATCTACAAATCTTAAGCTCAAAGTCACATTTGCTTCATCATCTTGTATTCTTTGGTGTCTTTTATCTGTTATTTCAAAGTAATATACAGGATATACTAATTGTTCAAGTTCTGATTTGATTTTTATTTGGTCAATTAAGTAATTGCCTTTTGAAGTTCTGAAGATTAATCTATTTTCTCCTGAGACAAGATAGTAGTCAGGTATTTCTATTGGCCTGGATAAAGCACCGCAGTCTGGAACTGCAGAAAAAATATTATAATTGTTTACCCACACATCTAAAGTGCCAACAAGGCCTGTTATACATTCTGGCAGGAATCTTAGAATTGCTTTTTCTAGGTTATTTCTTTCTACTGAAGAAATTATGAATATGTTTTTGCTTTCTTGAGCTCCTCTTCTTACTAAATCTGCTGTAATCATGATATTTTCAAGCAGATATTCATTTGTTTTCCAGAAATTTGTTGCTGGAGGTGAGTTAACTGTGAATTCAAGAACATTAAAGTTTTCTAGATATTCTTTGAGTTTTATTGGCTCAATATTTACTGTTTGTATTTCATTATTAAAGATTACACGACCATTTAATTTGATTGTTAAGCGGCCAGTTCTTTGTGTTGCGACAAAGTTTAATAAAACATTCTCAGTATTTTCTATGTCTTCTATCCTAAAACTAATGTTTCCTTTTTCTTCAGTAAAAAGGCCTCTTTTGATATATATTGAATTAATTTCTTTTAGAACTTCTGCTTCTGTTATAATATTTAGGTTAACAGAAGGAATTATGTGTTCTATTTCTCTTTGAGCAAGATAATCCAACCTTCCAGGATTGATTGATAATAATGTCTTAGTTTCTTTAACTTTTGCTTCTTCCCCTTCTTCAGTTATATTCTCTCCTAATATTTTTTCTCTTTCACCTGGTGGAAGAACTAATAGATAGAGAACAATTAGACCAGCAATTATTGCAATTAATGTTGCTGCTGATGTTGCAGCAGCTTGGCTCTTTTTGTATTTCATCTATCACCAACAACCATTAAATTTTTAATATATATGATATTTGTTTCCATATATAAATTTTTTCCATAAAATGAAGATAATTCACAAAGATTTGAAAAAAGGAGAAATTAAGGTAAAAGTAGAGAATCTTGATGA
>JAHWIM010000022.1 GCA_019322535.1 Candidatus Woesearchaeota archaeon | reverse complement strand
TTACGAAGATATTGCTTTTTTAACACAAAAAGAAATCATTGAAACAATTGACACAGGAAAATTACCAATAACAAAACAACAAATAGAACAAAGAAAAAAAGGCTTTGCTTGTATAAATCTAAATAATAAATACAATTTCATTTATGGAAAAGATCTTGAAAAGTTACATTATTATTATGATTATTTCAATAAAAAAGAAAAACAAGATACTGAAATGGAAATTAAAGGAACATCAGCAAATGCAGGTTATGTAAAAGGAACTGCAAAAGTTATAACAAATGTTAAGGAATTTCATAAATTTAAGAAAGGAGATATCTTGATAGCAAATTCAACTACTCCAAATTATATGCCAATAATGGGAAAAGCAGCTGCATTCTTAACAGATGAAGGAGGCATAACTTGCCATGCTGCAATTGTAAGCAGAGAGATGGGCAAACCATGTATTATTGGATTAAAGAATGCAACAAAAGTGTTTAAAGATGAAGATTTAATAGAAGTAGATGCAGATAAAGGCGTTGTAAGGAAAATAAACTCCAAATAAAGCTTTGTAAAGTTTTAAAAGGATAAATAAAGCTTTTTCTTAAGTGTTTTGAAAGTATGTTTATAAATAAAATAATCTTACTACATTCTAAGTTAATTCAAATGGATTAACTTAAAGGGCTATCTTTTGTGCGAGAACACATATCGTTCCGCACATTTTTTTCTTTTTTGAAGATAGCCAAAACATTGGCCCTTTTACTATAAAACAATTTGGAGGCAAACAAAATGAAGAAATCAATATCAATTTTATTAATGGCAATATTTGTAGTAAGTTTATTGCCAGTAGCAATAGCAGAACAAGAAAGCCCACTTAGAGCAAGATATCAAGTACAAGTTGCATCAGGAAATGCAACAAATGCAGATGCAAACCAAACAAGAGCAACATTAAGAGAAAGATTTCAAAATGCAACACCAACAACAATTCAAAGAATCCAGACAGCAAGAGAAAGATATCAATTAGCAAAAGAAAGATATCTTACTGCAAGACAAAGATATCAAGCAACAAAACTAAAAATACAAACAGCAAAAACTGCTTTAAGTGTATGCAGAGATTCTGAATCTGAAAAATGTGTTAATATAAAGCAAAGAATAAGAGCTCACTCAGGAGAATTCTTAGACAATATTGCAGACAGAGTTCTTGCAACATTAGATAAAATAAAAAGCAAAGTTGAATCTAATGAAGATTTAACACAAGAAGAAATGCAGGATATTTTATCAAGAATAGATGCTAAAATACAAGAAGTTACAGATGCAAAAGATGTAATAGAAAATCTAGACAACGAAAGCACTGCAGAAGAAATAAAAGAAGCTGCAAGAACAATCAAACAAGCATGGACAAGAACAAGATCAGTATTAAAAAGAAGTGTTGGAAGACTAATCGGAGCTAAGATAGGTGGAATAATTGTCAGAGCAGAACACTTAGAAACAAAACTCACAAGAATAGTAGCAAGATTAGAAGAAGCAGGAAATGATGTATCTGATATAGAAGACTTGATGGAAAAATTCAATGAATCAATAGAAGAAGCAAAAGACAAATGGGAATTAGCAAAAGAAAAATATGCTCAAGCAGTAACACCAGGAGAAGTTGACGAGTTAATGAAAGAAGTTAATCAGTATCTAAGAGAAGCTCATGAAAAATTAAAAGAATCTCACAGAATACTAAAAGAAATAATGAAAACAATCAGAGAAAAAAGAGGAGCTCAAGAAGCAATAACAGCAGCTGAAACGCAAAGCCCAGTAGATGTAGAAGAACCAGAAGCGAATGAAACAGCAACAAACGAAACACAGGGCAACGAAACAGAATAAACTTTATATACCAGAGGAACAAAATGAAACATATGAAAAATATTGCAATACTAGGCTTGATATTAGCTTTGTTAATATCTGGCTGTGTTCCAAAAGAAAAACCAGCTGCAACAGAAACAGAACAAACAACCACAGAGCTTGAATCAGATATAGTTGATATAGATAAAGAATTAGCAGAACTAGATCTTAGTGAACTTGATGAATTAGATCAAGAATTAACTGAGTTGGAAAAATTAACATAGGAGGCGATCCAAATGAAAAAGATTATATCTTTATTTTTTGTTTTAGTTTTAGCTAGCGCACTTGTATCTGCTGCAGGCCAAAACAATTCAGGCGGCGGAGAACAAGCAAAACAAGGAGACACAGTAATGGTTCAGAAAGCAGAACCAACATTATATCAACAAGGAGAAGGTAATCAGACAAGAGAAAAACTGGAAACAGGATTACAAAATGCATTAACAAGAGTAACAAATGAAAATGCAAGACAAAGACTTCAGCAAAACATAGAGAAATTCATGCAAAAATACCAAGAAAGAATGCAGAGAATGGAAGGAGTAGAAGTTGAAGATGTTGATAATGAAACAGGTGCAGTAACAGTCAGAGCAAGAGAAGAAGTAAGATTCTTAGGATTTATCAAAGGAAAAGCAACAAAGAGATTTGAGATTGATGGCAAAGGAAATATAAACGAAAGAGCACCTTGGTATAGATTCTTATACAGGGAAGTTCAACAAGAGTAACTTCCTAATTTTTTCCTTTTTTAAGTATAAAAAACCATAAGCTTTATAAAAAACCCATATTACATCCTTTCTGTTGATTACTACTCTTTTGTAATAAATAAATGTAGTAAATAATATGGCAGACAGCCACGAAGCACTAGGAGACGGTGGAAGAGTTCTTTTATCAAGACCGCACTATATTGATTCTTCATATGTTAGTTTAAGAAAGTACGATGAGCGTGCGAGAAAAAAACTAGAAGAGCAATCAGCAAAAGCAGCAGAGCAAAGCAGAAGATTACTTGATAGATTCATAGATGAAAACGGCTGTCTTATTGTAAAATCACATCCATTTCTTAACGGTAAACTTAGAGTAAAAGTAGATGAAGACTACAGCAATAAGCTTGGTGGAGGAGGCCAGTATGTAGTTTTAAAAGTAGATGTAGACCCAAATACATTAGGTTATCAGTTTTGGGAAGAAGTATGGCAGCAGATGCAGGCTTTCGATAGGTCAAAAGCAACAGAAGGACAGCTTGACAAAAAAGCACAAATAGTAAGCCAAGCAAAAAAAGATCTTAAAGCAAAACTTGATGCCCTTAGAACTTGGGCTAAAGAAGACAATCCATCCTTAACTAGGGAAGAAGTTGAAGAAATAGCTCAAGGAAGACTCGAAGGAATTCTTCAAGAAGAAGTATACACTCAACTTAAAACACCAAGGACAGATGAAAATGGCGAAGTTGTAATGCCTCTGCCTTTTGAAAATAATGAAATTGCTATCAAAATAGCAAAAGACACACCTAAAATAGAAAAAGCAGCACAGAAAGAAAAAGCAATGGTTGGTTATAATAAAGGAGCATCTGTATTCACACCTTTATATGTAACAACAAAAGCAGATAGAGCTGTTTTTATTATGGAGCATGTAACAGATCAGCTTTCTCTAGATGAAATAGTAAATGAGACTACACTCGACCAAAAAATAGATATTGTTATAGATGTAGTTGAGGATGTTCTTACTGACCTTAGCAGAATGGGCGGAGTGCATAGAGATATAAAACCAACAAACGTTATGGTAATAAGAGACAAGAATGGAAAGCCAAGACCTAAAGTTGGAGATTATGGCGTTCTGAGAATTTATACAGAAAAAGGAACAATTTCTAGTGAGAAAACATATTCTGGTGGCAGACTATCAGTAGGAACTCCGATGTTCTTTTCACCTAAACATGTTACTGATCCTGAACATTTAGATTTTAGAGATGACCTATACAGTCTTTTTGCAACATTGTACGTATGGTTAACAGGCAAAACACCTAACCCAATAAAACCAACAGGAGATATTGATGGAGACGCAGGAGCAGAAAGTATAAATGTTGGCTGGAAACCTACAGATACAGAAAAAATATTACCAGTTAACCCATACAATCTTATGAAGGGTGAAGTTGTAGAAACTGATCTTAGATTAACTAAAGACCCTAATAGAAAATGGTATAAACCATGGACATGGTGGGGAGATCCTTTATACCTACGCACTAGCAGTAAAATAAAGAAAAAACTTCACGAGTTATGCCTTGTTATGGCAAAAGCAATGATGTATGATGAAAAAGAAAGACACCAAACACCTAGACAAATTGTAGAAGACTTAAAAGCAGTAAGAGATGGTAAACAAGCACCTCATACTAGAGCAACATTAGCAGAAACAACAGACCATTATAAATTAAGAACCCAATATAATAAAGAAAGCAGAGAATGGGAAGCTGTAGTTAAATGGGAAAACGTACTTAGACCAACAAAACCGCATGAATTGTTAGAGATGGTATTTTCAAAATCACTTGATCCATTTTATGAAAAAGATAAAAAAAGCCCAAATGTTCAAAGAGAGTTGAGGAAAGAGAGACTGGTATCTGGTGGAATATGCGCAGCAGCTGGTTTAGCAGTAGGCTCAGGAATAACTTATTTGCTAATGCAATATGGTGACGTGCTTAAAAATCTATTCTAATATAATTAACACTAACATTTATATATAATAATTCTTTCAGGCAAATAATATGGTATTAGAAAAACTAGGCGACAGTTTAAAAGAAACACTGAAAAAAATAGCAAAATCAGTTTTTGTAGATGAAAAACTAATCAATGAATTAGTTAAAGATATACAAAGAGCTTTGCTTCAGGCAGATGTTAATGTTAAATTAGTTTTTGAATTAACTCAGGCAATCAAAAGCAGGGCATTAAAAGAAGAAACTCCTTCTGGTTTGACAAAAAAAGAACAACTAGTTAATATTGTCTATGAAGAATTAGTTAAATTCTTAGGGGAAAAACCAGCTGAAATAAAGATAGAGAAAAAGCCGTTCAAAATAATGATGATTGGCTTGTTTGGTTCAGGTAAAACAACTACAATCGGTAAATTAGCAAAATACTTTACAAAAAAAGGCCACAAAGTTGCTGCAGTTGGATTAGATGTCCACAGGCCAGCTGCTCCAGAGCAGTTAGCTCAAGTATGCAAGCAGATAAATGTTCCTTGTTTTATTGAAAAAACAGAAAAAGATCCTGTTAAAATCTATAAAAAATACGAGCCAGACTTAAATAAATTTGATGTTGTTCTAATAGACACAGCAGGAAGAGATGCTTTATCAGACGATCTAATAAAGGAAATAAGAGATATTTACAATTTAATTAAACCAGATGAAAACCTTTTAGTTATTTCTGCAGACATTGGGCAGGCAGCTCAAAAACAAGCCCAAGTTTTCCATGATAATGCTAAGATTACAGGAGTTGTAGCAACAAAAATGGATGGAACAGCAAAAGGTGGTGGAGCATTAACTGCCTGCGCAGCAACAGATTCTCAAATTAAATTTATTGGTGTAGGGGAAAAAGTAGATGACTTAGAAACATTTAATCCTCCTGGATTTGTTGGAAGATTATTAGGAATGGGAGACATACAGGCTTTGTTAGAAAAAGCAAAAGAAGCAATTCCAGAAGAAAAAGCAGAAGATTTGAGCAAAAGACTGCTGAAAGGAGAATTCACTTTAATGGATTTGTTTGACCAAATGGAAGCAATGAAAAAAATGGGTTCTCTAGGAAAAATAATGGAAATGATTCCTGGTTTATCACAAATAAAACTGCCTAAAGATGTTCTTAATGTTCAGGAAGGCAAATTAAAGAAATGGAAGCATGCAATGCTGAGCATGACTAAAGAAGAGCTTGAAGATCCAACTATACTTAATGCTTCTAGAATAGACAGAATCTCAAAAGGTTCTGGTGTTTCTGCAAAAGATATAAGAGAATTAATTAAGCAGTATAGAACAGGCAAGAAAATGGTGAAAATGCTTAAAGGCAAATCACCTAAGAATATGCAGCAAATGATGAAGAAATTTCAGGGAAAAATGCCTCCTGGAATGGGTATGTAATTTCTTATTCTGCGTATGAGGCTCTATAGGCCTTTGCTTGTTCGTGTTCAGGGTAATATCTTAACAACTTAGTAAAGCACCTATAAGCTAAATCAAAACGTTCTACTCCTAATTTTATATCACCGAGTATTCTGCTTATGAATCCTTCCACTTCTTCAAGTGCTTTATGTTCTCCCCCATTCTTGTCTTTAGTTCCTAAAATAATGTCTATTGTTTGTTCTGCGTGTTGAATATTTTTTTGTTTGCTCATAGCGCTGCAATGATTTAGAACTTATTTAAAAAGATTGTGGTAGAAAACTATATATATGATTATCTTAACAAACAGAATATGGTATTAGACCTAATTGCTCAAATTGGCATTGCTATTTTTGGAGTATCTGCAATTATATTAGTTTCACTTAAGAACAAATGGGGTTTTGTATTAGGATTTCTCTCCCAGCCTTTCTTTTTATTAACTTCATATCTCCATAAGCAATGGGGATTATTTATCCTGAGCTGGCTTTATACAGGAAGCTGGATATTTGGTATCTATTCATGGTTTTATAAGAACAAAAAATCTAAATAATCACTACCTTCTAGAGACAAAAACCAAAAGGTTTATAAATAACTAAAGCCTTTTTTCGTCTATGGATACTTTATCTAAAATTGTTGTAGCAGGAACTGGATTAATAGGAACATATGAGCTTTTAAGTAGAGGTATTGAGCATTTAGTTTCTGGTAATTTACTTGCTGGAGCACTTTACACTGTTGGTGGTTTAGGAATAGCAGGAGCTGCTTCTTATTCAGTTTTAAGAAAACAAAAAGGAGAAGAACAGAAAAAACAAGAAAAAAGCAGACTACATAATATACTAAGCAAGCATGTTGTTGATTATTCTAAATTATTAGCTAGAAGAAAAGAAACAAAAGGCAAAGAAAAAGAACTGCAGTCAGCATATGAGAAAGCATACAGAGCAAAGCAGCAGGATTCAAGATATCTTAAGAAACTGATTAATGCGCTTGCAGGACAGCCTGTAGAACAAAAATTTGAATCAGGTGAATTAATTGTTGATCAAGGAAGAAGATTTATGCAGCAAACTTTTTATGTGGATTATCTAGATTATGTTGAAAAAATTGGCCAGCTAGGAACAGACATGGTAGAAGGAGTAGAAGAAATAGGATTAGAGCAGTTTGAACAAGTATTATCAACAATTGGAAGATTAGCGCGTTCTGTAAAAACATGTTTTGATTTTTATTTATATGTCTGCAGAGATGAAAAAGATAAATTTACAAAGTTTTGGGATTATGGGGTTCTTCCTTTAAATGCAGGAAATCCAAACGGAATAGGTTTTTATAAACTTGTAAATGAAAGACAATTAGATGAAAACCTAGGAGATGATTTTGATTATGGAAGACTAGATAAGTTTAAAGAACTTGCTAAACAAAAAGGAATTAATTTTAATCCAAGTATACCAGAAGCATTTGAATTCTTAGACCAGTGCGTTAGAGACATCAATAACTCATTAAGTTTTCTGTTAATGAAAGGAAAAACACAATTCTTTAATCTTTATCCTTTAGTCAGCTCAGAAGCTTACAAAAGATTAGAATTTATTCAAAGCAAATTAGAAGAACTTAAACCGATAAAAGCATCTGCAGAATTTTATCTTGAGAGAGTTAGAGAATATAAGCAAGTAGTTCAAGGAATAATGGAAAGAAATGGTCTTAAAGAGGCACAATTTCCAGAAGGAGAGGAAATGGTAACTTCAGATCAGATAGATAGCCTTGAAGCAAATCTTGAAGAGCTAAAAAGAATAGCAATAGCGCAGGAAAAAAAACAAAGAGACATTGATAGAAAACAAGGCAAAGGAACAACAATTGTATATCAAAGTTCACTTCAAGAAGAGCAGCAAAAAGGAAATATTAAAAAACCACAAGATTAATTTATTTACTAAAAATAGGTTCGTGATGATCTTCCCAATGGTCTGATGGATTATGTGCTGTTTTTTTTACAGAAATTAAACCATCTAAACAATCCCATTCTCTTTTTTTTTGTGCTGACAATGCTAGTTTATCCTCACTACTAAGCAGCTGATATTCTGTTACCATACAGCTTGTCAAACTGGTTACAGCAGGTCCATTATCTGTCTCTGCACTACCTTCAAAAGACGCATCATGCACTTTTGAATAATATTTTGCAGAAACACCACTATAACTAGTATGAGTTGATATGTCAACAGGACTTCTCACAACTTCTACAGTAATAGGTGCTTTTTCTAATTTTGCTCTGATAGTCTGATTTAAAACATAATCCTGATCATTAATTCCACTATAAGAACTGCTTATAGTAGTGCCTGCTCTAATTGTTTTTGTACCTAACACCCAGTCTGTTACTTTATACCATGCATTAAGCATATTATCTTTAAACATATTAACACCTATATTTTTTTGAAAGCCAATCATTTAAAAATATTTTGTAAATTTCACCAGTTTTAAATAAAACTTCAATTATTATTTTATATGGTTGATCAAGAAGAACACTCTGTTTTAGAACAGATAGTAAGTGGAGTAAAGAGTGGATTAATGTATCCTGTTGAAGTAGGTTATATTGTTTACGATTTCCTGACAATATGGATACGAGATGCAGAAATTTTAAGACCCATAAAGAAAAAATTGCCTTTCTTAGCTTGCAGAAGATATTATTCATTTGGTGGAGAACCAACATGCGCACCTGCTCAGAAATATCATCATGATAATTTATTTTTCTGCAAACATTACGACAAAAAAACAAAAGAATGCACTAAATATAAAGATAAATAACTTCAACTCAAATTAAAGTCTTCGCTAGGTATTTATATGTGATGGTTTTACTATATTTCTATGAAAAAGATAATTTCAATGATAATATTGTGTATAATGCTTTTGCCAACAGTATTAGCAGACGGCATGATTATTGATTATTATGACAGATATTGGCATATCCATGGTGAAGAACAGCAGTTAGCTGCAATCAATTATCAAAGTGGATACCAAGATATGATTCTTTCTGTTGATTTGAATGAAATAAGAGGTGAAAAAGCAGTTTGGCTTTTCCCAGTTCCTGCTAATCCTGAAAAAACAGTTATAGATATTGTTAATGACGTTCCAAGATTTGGAGGCTATGATGTTAAACAGCAAGCAGAAAGAAAAATAAGAATGACATTTGATACAATTAGAGCTTCTCAAATATATCCTCTTCCTTTTCATAGAAGATATTTTTTTGGAACAATGTCAACAGGAGTATTAGAAGCAACAGGTGTTATGGCAAAAGAAGCAGGAATTACTATTCATGAACATATAGAAAAATATGGCTTAACAACAGAGTTAGTTTCAACAGAAGATGGAACTATTTTATGGAATTATCTAGCATTAAAAGGCTTAGAACTTCCAGAAACTTCTAAAGCAGTAATGAATGATTATATTGGAGAAGATCATTCATTTGTTGTTTCATGGATATCAAAACCAGAAGAATATGTAGTAGAACCTAGGCCAGATCCTTATCCTTATTATCGTAGAAGAAGAATTGGTGTTCAAATAATGTTTCCAACAGATAAAATCTTTTTCCCACTAAAACCAACATCAGTTTATGGAAGCAAAAGAGTTCCTGCTTTATTATATGTAAATGGTCATGTTACACCAGAACTTTATCCAGAAATAGAGCTTGATTCAGAAGTAAAATATTTTGTTAATAACCAGCTCAGACACGAATCTTTCAATAATGTAAGAGATTATACTCTAATCAGAATAAACCCACCCTCTAAGTTCTTGACAAAGGACTTATGGATAAACAACAAAGCACCTGCAGACATAGCTAGAACAAAAATCATTGCAGAGCATACTTTTGCTATTGGCCTAGCTGTCTTTATCTTAGCATCAATGATTGCTAGCTTGTTTGCAGGCATAATATTTTTCAGAAGAGATGTTTCATGGATAAAACTAGCATTTTTTGGATTGTGGAATCTGTTAACAATAATTGGATTCATGATTGCAGTAGTTTTCCTAAAAACAAAGCAAATCGACTCAAAATTTGCTAAGCAGTTAAAAGAAAAAGGACTGATAATAAGAGCAAGAGATATAAGAAAACTAGGATTTGTTATAGTATTCTCTATTTCATTCGTTGTCCTGACCTTTGTTTTTGAGTATTCACTAAAATTACTCTTCTAATCTTTTCTGCTCTACTGTTAATTTATTTAAGAAATCAACGTTTACTTCTTGCCAGCACCGCTTGCAAAAGTTATATTCGTTTGTATAAACTGCTCTTGAGCAGTTCTCACATCTACTTATTTTTTTCATAAGTTGATCTTATAATCTACTAAGCTTTGGAAGTATTTAAAGTTTTCTTATATACAATAAAGAAATCATTTCTTTTTATGCCTAAATCTCCTCATAACATATTCTGCTTCATACTCTGCTTTTAGAATAAAGTAAGTAGCAACTGCAAGTATAATTGTTGCGACTATTGCTGTTAAAAATTTATAAAATATCTCTTCGCTAGGCGGGACAATTGCTTCAATAAATTCAATTATTACATCTCTCCAAATAAATGCAGTAGCTATAGTAAATGCAGTTATTATAGAGGTTTCAACTGCCCTTCTTATTGGTGTTTTTTTCATTTTTTCTATGGAATCTTGCCCGCAGCCTAGAAAAAAGCTTGCCAAAATTCTCTTCCTGCTGAACTAGATATACTCCTATAACTGACCCTAATAAATAAAGCATAACTCCTATTCCAAATATTGCATAAAAAGAAGCAAACAATTTAGTATGAGGTTGAGTAGGCACTAAATCTCCATAACCAATTGTAGTCAAAGTTATTGTTGAAAAATAAAAAGAATCAACATAAGACCATCCTTCGTTTTTCTGAAAATAAAAAGTGCCTAGTGCTAAAAGAAGTATAACAATGATAAACGCGTTTATTATTTTCCTATTTAGCATTTTTTCCTCTTTTTGTTTTATTAACATCAGTTTGTTTTAAAAATCTTTCTGTTGCAAAAGATTTAAAAAGTTTAACTTAAACAATGATAGTATGGTAACAATAGCTCATATATCAGACCTGCACTGCAGCAAGACAAAAACAGGCAAAACAGGTTTTAAGCCTGAAAAACTTGCTTCTTCTATTACAGAGATAAATAAACTCAAGCCAGACGTTGTTGTGGTTACAGGAGATTTGACAATGTTTGGATTTAGGGAAGAATATGAGATGGCAAAAAAATATCTTTCTAGAATAAAATCTCCTATGATTGTGATACCTGGAAATCATGATGCCAGATATGCAGGCTATGATTATTTTGATGAATTTTTTGGCCATGGAGACAGCTTTCTTGATCTGCCTGGTATCAGCATAATCGGTGTTGATACCTCTGTTCCTGATGTAGATGAAGGGCATATTGGAAGAGGAAAACTTAAGATACTAATAGAAAAATTAAATAAAATACCAAGCAGTAAACTGAAGATAGTTGCAATTCATCACCATCTTGTTTCTATACCTAAAACAGGAAGGGAAAGGTCAACTATTGTTGACGCAGGAGACGTCTTGAAAGAATTTATTGACGCAGGAGTTGATTTGGTTTTATCTGGTCATAAACACGCCCCACATTCCTGGCTTATCAATAATGTAGCTATAGTGAATGCTGGTTCAGCGTCTGCTGTTAAATTAAGAGCTAATATACCAAACAGCTATAATATAATTAAAGTAAGAGACAATTCAATTGAAATATTCTTAAAAAAGCCAGGCAAAAAGCCTGAAGTCATGGCTAAATATACTACTGCTACTTCTGAAGGAGAATTGTACGTTAGTCACAAATAAATGATCATAAAAACAAAGAGAAATAAACTTATTTCAAAATATCAGCAACAACTGCGCTCATTGAAGATGGAAATGTTACGATTATTGTTCTTTTTAGTGCTAAAATAAAGTCTGTAGTCCAAGGAGTTCTCTGGATTATTGTCAATAAGACAGCAACAACGATGAATGAAGCAATATAAGTTGAGATTATTCTTTTAATAAATTCACTAAAATGTTTTTGCAGTCCTTGTTCAGCATAATAATGATAATAAGTAAAAGCAGATACAAATAAAACAGATACGATTAATAAAAATAGAACATTAATAAAAGGCAAACTTGCTCCTAACTCCCAAGTTTCTTCTGTAAATCCAACAGGAATTGCTAAAATAGAAGCTCCAATTAAAATCTGAAGAAGGTCTTTAAACTGAAATTCAGGATGATGTATCCATCTGTATATCAATCTAGGCTTTTCACCTTCTTTTTTTGAATATAATGGCATTTTAAATTATTTTTAAGATTGTTAGTATTTAATATTTTCTAATCCTGATCCTGAATACTGAATCTTCCAACTATTATAATTCCGATGACACACACAATTGTGATTATTATTGCAGAGATCAGATGATAATAAGCAGCTGACTCAGGAATATTCATAGCAGCAACTATCTTGTCAACAAAATCCTTGACAACATCTTTCCAGACCAATGCAATCAATACACCAAACGCAGCAACTATCGCTCCAACAATTGCTTTTCTCATCTCAAACCTTAATTTTTCAGTTTTCCTTGAAATATGTTCTTTTCCAGCTCTGATATATTTTCTCATTTTAACAATTCTTTAATTTTCTTAAAATCCTCCATCATTAACTTTCTAAGCCTAGGAAATCTCATCCCAACAGCAGGATGAAATGTTGGAATATATTTTATTTTTCTTTTTATAAATATTTTTCCATGCAGC
Source organism: Candidatus Woesearchaeota archaeon (assembly GCA_019322535.1). GTDB lineage: Archaea > Nanobdellota > Nanobdellia > Woesearchaeales > WJKL01 > JAHWIM01. Next base: position 11,945 of record JAHWIM010000022.1, on the reverse strand, counting down.
TCACTTACTTTTCTCTTATTTAATAAAGCTTTCAATGAAATATTGCCTAATAAAACAATTATTTTTGGCTTAACTGCTTTAATCTGCTTGTATAAATAAGCCTTAGCACATACATTTACTTCATCAGGTCTTGGATTTCTATTTTCAGGAGGCCTGCACTTAACAGCAGAAGTAATAAACACATCTTTTCTTTTTATCTTGTATCTCTTAAACAGCTGGTCAAGAAAAACACCAGCCATCCCCATGAAAGGCCTGCCTGTCTCATCCTCTCTGCGTCCAGGACCTTCTCCAATAAACATAATCTTTGCTCTAGAATTTCCTTCACCAGGAACAGCGTTAATCCTGTTTTTCCATAATCTGCACTTTTCGCAGACTTTAATCTTATCTGCAAGCTGTTTTAAAGTCATAATTAAAATTTAGAGAAAATAGTATATAAACCTTTCTTACCACTCTTGGTCTAAACATAATATTCTCATGACTTCTGCAGCAGAATATTTTTTCCCAATCTCAAAGCCAAATTTTTTTGAGAAATGTTCATCTTGGTAAACTTTGTGAGGGACAGGACATTCGCTTGTTTGTTTTTGACAATCTGCCTGACAAATATCATCAAGATCAGCTACTATTACAACATCGCAATGAAGTCTTCTAATAGCCTGAAATATTTCTTCAGTTGTACTTCTTTCACCTGGCTGTCTTTCACAGTTCCCAGATAATCCTTTATCTGTCAATCTATGATTAAAATAATAATCTCTGAAACAAGCTAAGTTGTATCCTCTAAGCTTAAAAACAGGCCTCTCCATCTAAAAAAATTCATAAACAAATATTATATAAAATTTATCCCAATATTTTCCTAAAATACTTAAATACCAACTCATTTAATCATTAAAATGATAATTGGTATAACTGGAAGAGCAGAAACAGGAAAATCAACAGTTGCAAGAATGTTTAAAGGATTTAAAATAATTAATGTAGATAAAGTAGGCCATAAAGTTTTGCAAAAACAAGCTTATGAAAAAGTAATCAAAACATTTGGAAAAAAGATTCTAAATAAAAATAAAACAATCAATAGAAAAAAACTAGGTAAAATTGTTTTCTCGAATAAAAATAAACTCAAAAAATTAAACAAAATAATGCACTCCATTATGGCCAGTAAAGTAAAAAAAATGATAAAAGGAAAAAAAGTGATACTAGAAGCAGCTGTATTATTTGAGATGAAATTAGACAAGCTTTGCAAAAAAGTTATTGTTGTAAAAAGAAATGTAAAAAGCAAGCTTCATAAATTCCAAATGCCAGAATCCAAATTAATTAAAAAAGCCGATTTTGTAATAGATAACAACAGCACCTTAGCAAACACAAAAAAACAAGTTCTTAAAATCAAAAAGAATATAAACTAATAAACTCATGTGCTAAATATGTCAAAAACAGCAGTTTATGCAGGAACATTTGATCCAATAACTAATGGGCACGTTGATATAATTGAAAGAGGCTTGAAAATATTTGATAAGTTAATAATAGCAGTAGCTTCTACTCCAAAAAAAGCATTATTTTCAGCAGAAGAAAGAGTAGACATGATTAAACAAGTAACAAAAGGAATGAATGTTGAAGTAGAATCATTTGATGGGTTGTTAGTTAATTTTGTGAAAAAAAAGAACTGCAATGTTACAATAAGAGGATTAAGAGCTATAAGTGATTTTGAGTATGAATTCCAAATGGCTCACATGAACAGAAAGCAGAATAAAGACATAGATTCAGTGTATGTAATGACCAGCCAAAAATATTCTTTCTTAAGCAGCTCAGTTGTTAAAGAAGTTGCAATGCTTAAAGGAAATATCAAAGATTTTGTTCCTGAAATAGTTGAGAACAAATTAAAAGAGAAATTTGAATAACTATCCTTCTCTATAACTAGCAGAACATTTAGGTGTTTCTTGAACAACTATTTCATATAAACCAGGAATCTTTGGCTTTACAGCATCATAGATCCATTTTGCAATGTTTTCAGCAGTAGGCTGCTCCATTATTTCATTCAAATCAGTATGATCTAATTGAGAAATAGCTTCTTCTTTAACAATATCTCCTAATTCTTTAAAATCAATAACCATTCCTTGCTCATCAAGTTCTTCAGCTCTAACACAAACTTCTACAAAATAATTATGTCCATGCACATTTGCACAGGCTCCATTATAACCAGGCAAATGATGTGCAGCTGAAAACATAAATCTTTTTTTAACTTCCCACATAATAAAGAATTCAATTCAAGTTATTTATAAAGCTAATGCACACAAACAAGATCTCCAACATCCTCAGGAACATGATTTTCCTCATTGCCGTTATTCTCATATGCAACTACTGCATAACCTAATGGTTTGTTATCTGGTTCTACAGCTACAATAACTGCATTTCCCATTAACCTCACAGTAATGTTTGCTCCTGATGTAGCTAATCTTTCAAGTAAAGGCGTATCATAATGCTGTGCTGCTGCACATGTAATTGAATCAGCAAATTCTCTAAAAAATCTTTTTAAATCAATCTTTTCCCTAAAAAAATCTGTAAGCAAAGGACTAGCTTCAGCAGGAGGAATGTATGCTTTTCCACTGCCATAATCTTCAGGACTAATACCTACTTGCATAATAGGTATTGAAGAAATGTCAACAGGCAAAAGACCATGCGCTTCAACAACAACTCTTCCCTTAATCAATTCTTTATCTTGCTTCTCTAAATTATATTTAGTTGGATAGCCCATTCTGTATAAATGGTCAGCATCAAATTCACCAGAAGCTAAACCAACTGCAAAATCTATAAAATCAGTATAATCCTTCATAAAATAAAGATTTTTTAGTTATATAAAAAGATTAGCAAAAAGCCACACGTTTAAAAATAACCTTCTTTTTTATTATATATGGCAAAGAAACAACAAAAAGATAAAACAGAATCAAAAGAAAAAAAATTAGACCAGTTTCTAGTACTAAACTATTCTTTAAATTTGGTAGGGTATAAACCAGCTGTAGAAGAAGAACACGCAGCTGGTTTTTCAGAATTTAATGCAGAAGCTGCTAAAAGATTAGCAGAAAAACCAGGACTGCATGCATATGTAGCTTCAGTAGTCAATAGGGATTTAAGAGCATTAGTTGTTTATCAAGTAAAAGATCAAAAAGATATTGGTGCTCTTCTTGTACATGCTTTTAAAACATTTACTAAAGTAAAAAAAGAACACCCTATTCAAAAAAATAGTGTAAACTATAAAGAAGCTGTTATTTGTTTAACAAGCATGGGATTAGTTGACAGAAAAACATATGAAAAAGATATTTCTGATAAAGTAAATTCTATAACTCTTAAATGATTTCTCTTGCCAGTGAAGCACAAACAATATAAATAACCTATTTACATAATATTTGCAAGAACAAGCGTGAAAAAGATACACCTCGAAAACGACAAGAGAGAACACGTGCCTACATACGAGATAAAATGTCCTTTCTGTGGAAATAAAGTTCATGTTGAAGAATATGTTTCAGATTTTGCTGCTTCTATTTTCTGTCATTACTGCGGGCAAAAATTAACTATATCACAATAGACGTAACTTTTATATATTTAAACCTCTAATTTTAGTTAAAAAGGTGATATTATGGCAGAAAAATCTAAAACCGATATTATGAAGATAGTAGAGGTTGTATTTGGAGTGATCTTTATTATCTATGGTTTGTTAAGCCTTGCTGTGAATGTTCTAGGCGGATTACTTCTATTGGTTGGTGGAATATTTATCATACCACCAGTTAGAAAGTTCATCGACAAACAATATAACGTAAAGCTATACAGCTGGCTGAAATGGGTAATCTTTATAATTTTAGTAGGCCTGGGATATTCATTAGTCAGGTAATTTTTTTCTTTTTTTTATTCCGCAAGATTTATAAATCACTGCATTTCCCAATTTAGATATAGAGGACAAATAAAATGCCTTACGAAGCAAAAGATCTTGGAGATTATTTAAAAAGAATGCAGCATATATATCGTCAAATTAGAAGAAGGAATCTTGATGTATTTGTATGCAGGGGAGGAGATGATAATCCAATAGTTGTATTGCCTGATGCAGAAAGGCCTCAAGGAGAAGACGGCAGTGTTGAATTAAGTGAAAGAGATTATGATTACCTCACAGAAAGAGGAATGTTAAGTGAAATGGTTATAGCATCTATCCGTGAGGGTTTGATGTCTGTCTATAGATTTACCCAGCCAGAATTTGATGAGAATATAGATATAAGTAAATTAGAAGCAGTTCTAAAGGGGAAAAAAGCCTTTGCTAGTGGAGAGCTTGTAGGATAATTCTTTTTCATAACCTTTTTATAATGCTGTTATTAGAAATATTCTATGGTAGAAATCAAAGATTTAATACTTGAATCCCATTCAATCTTTACAGTCCAGAAATTATTTTTAACATTCTCTATATTTTCATTTGCTTTGTTTCTGCCTTATTTATCCAAATATTTAACTTTTGCACAAATTGCGTCTGGATATCTTGTTTATTTTTTAACTCCTCTGCCTTTTATTCTATTTGCAAAAAAACTCCTAACAAAAAAATTCATGTTTTTTGGAATTATATTAGGATATCTCTCGCTTTTTATTTATTTTATCAAGCCTTCACAAAATTTTCTTTATCTTTTCTATATTATATGGGGTCTTGTTATTTTTCTTTTTTGGGCTTCTTATAATATAAGGTATTTTGCTTTTTCACATAGCATGAATAGAGCAACTTCAGCAGGCCATGTTGTTATAGTTGGCCCTATACTTAATTCATTTTTGCCTTTATTGAGTGTATTCTTTATCACAAGATATGGATATGTTTCAGTAGCTCTGATTGGATTTGTCTTATTATTGCTGTTATTAAGCAAAGTCTCAAAGATTCCAAAGCTTGATGTTAATTATTCTTTTAAAGATATTTTTAAGAGATCTAAAGGTATGAGAACTTTGAAGTTTCTTCAGGGCCTTTGGGAAACAGGCTCTATTTTAATTCCCCTTTATACTTTATTTTTTATTAAAGATGAAGTTTATTTTGGAGCTTATCTTGCTTATATTGGCATTGCAGGAGTAATAGCAACATTATTTGTAACAAGAATGTCTGATAAGAACAACCAAAGACTCAGATTCTTCTTTCCGTTCCTTTTGCTTTTAATAGCTTTTACTATAAGCCTTGCTTTTGCTAACTCAATAATTCATTGGCTTGTATTGACTGCTTTGTTTGGAATGACCTCTACAGTAGTATATCCTTTCTTTTTTGCTGTTGTTTTAGATAAGATAGAGGATAAAACAATAAGCATGATAACAAGAGAATTTATGCTTAATTCAGGAAGGGCATTAGGTGTAGCTTTGATATTATTGCTAGTGTTCTTAGATATTCCTGTGCAATACATATATTTATTTTCTGGAACAAGCTTAGTGTTTTATTTGGCTTTTCTTTTCACTAGAAAAGTATATGTTGATGAAGCATACCATCCATTATCTCCTGTTGTAAAAGTATATGATAAAAGCAAAAAACTTGCCTTTAAAGTTTACGGCTGGGGTAAAGTTACCCATGTGAGAGAAATATTCACAAAACCTACTACAAAAGTCTTTGATGGTAAAAAATGGATTACCCCGCATAAAAAACATATAGGAGAAGCTACATTAAATAAAATGGCTAAAGGAAAGACATCTACATTGTTTAGAAAAATGAAAAAACCTTAATAAAAAATTAAGAAGAAATATCTACAACTTTTAGCTTAAAGTTTAAATTCTTTCCAGCTAATGGATGATTTAAGTCAATAGTTACTTCTTTGTCTCCTATTTCTGTTATTCTTGCAGGTATTTGCTGTCCTGTTGGCAGACCAATTGATAGCATCATTCCTGGTTTTAATTCCTTGTCTGTTGGAAGCTTGTCTTTTGGTATCTTCTTAACCAATTCAGGATTTGGATCACCGTAAGCTTCAGCTGGCTTTAGTTTTATTTCTTTTTCCTCTCCTTTTTCCATCCCAATAAGTGCTTTTTCAAATCCAGGTATTACCTGTTTAGAGCCTATTTGAAACTCTAGAGGTTTGCCTCCATGTTTTTCAGAACTATCAAATACAGTACCATCATCTAATTTTCCTTCATATTCGACTTTTACTTTGTCGCCTTCTTTGACTGGCATATTATCAACTCCTATGGTTTATCGCAAAAATAAGCAAAGAAACTCATTTTCAACGATTTTTTTTATATTAATTATTCTAGTCTTATATAAGTGTTTGGGTAGTATAAATAAGAATAAAAGAAAAAATTATTTCTTTTTTTCTTCTTTCTTTTCTACACCATAGTATTTAGCTACAACACCACCTAATATCCATATAGCAATTGCTGCAACTAAGCCATACATAAACTCGTACAATGGTGTGAATAATCCTATTAATAAGACTATTAGTCCAATACCACCAATCAATTTTACTAAAGCTTCTTTTTTTCTTCTTTCCATCTTTTCACCTCAGTTTAACCTGTCCATTTGCCTCTGCTTATGCCAAGAATACTATGGCAGTGAGGGCATGAATACATAATTTCTTGTTTTACAAAACCAATTCCTTTTTTCTCTTGAATAACATTTCCAAGAGTTACTTCTCCTTTACAAAAAGGACATTTTGCCATTTTTTCACCCTCTAATAAAAGGACTTGTTGCTCCTCCACAATTCTTTATTGCTTCTTCTTTACTATAACCAGATTCTATGTATTTCTTGATACAATCATCTAATTGTATTTTTCCTGAACATATTCCAACAGCTTCATCTTCACTATAACCTGCTGCTACATATTTCTTTATACATTCCTCTTCTTCAGTAGGAGCAGCGCCTGTTGTACCTTTTGTAGGCTCTTCAGTTGTAGTTTCTTCACACATCTTTTTTGCTTCTTCTTTATCATAACCTTCATCTATGTATTTTTTCAAACATTCATCTATTTTCATTTCACCAGCACATATCATCTTTGCCTGATATTCAGTATAACCCACATTAACATATCTTTTTATACAATCTTCATCTTCTTTTGGTTCTTCTGCAGGAGCTGGTTCAGATGGCTGTGGTGGTTGCTCCTCAGTTTCATTCTCACAAGAAGGACATTCAGGGCAGTCTGGGCATTCAGCAGTAGCACACTCTGCACCTTCATTTAATGACCCATCACATTCATATGTGCATTTATTAATACCATTCTCTTGCCAGTTTACTGGGTAATCACAAAGATTTGCAACACCAAAATTCTCCTGGCTCTCATCTTTTACATCATTTGAATTACCACACAATCTATTATTAACAAGAACGCTTCCAGAAGCAGAAGAACTAAGCTTTACACCATGCCTATAATTTGTAACATCACATCCAATTAATAAAACATTATCTCCTGTTATATAAATTCCAGTGCCTACTTTTGGCGTGTAAGAATTATGGCCTGTTACATCACCAGTAGCTCCACCGCCACCAAATAAACCTGCTATAAATCCAAATACTTGTGCAACAAATCCTTGGCCTCCATCATCATCATCATCATCATGACCTATCTGTTGAACTTGTTGTCCAACTTGAGTTTGCTGCTGAGGAAGTTCTGCATCAGTTCCTATTAATTGTGCACCATTACAGTTAAGCATAATTCCATTTCCATCAACAATTATTACACCTTCTTCTCCTTCATCTCTAATTGTATAAGCTCCTGGGCAAAGCTCTACATCATTGCTTATATGTAGATTATCTTCAGGAGTGTAGCATTCAAGGCAATTATTGCATCCAGGAGTAAGTGCATCATCACATTCTTCACCATATGCGTAATCAACTACACCATCCCCGCACCAAGGAAGCCTGCAGTCTTCTCTGCATTCATTAGGAATCCTGTCATCATTTGCAGAATATAGCGGACGCTCACCTTCATCACATTCTTCTCCAGTATCAGTAACACCATCCCCGCAGTGATACCATACGCAATCAGTTCTGCAGGCGTCTGGCCTTGTATCACTATTATCTCCACCATCATCACATTCTTCATTTCCTTCAATTATTCCATTATTACAGGCTGCAAACGCTGTTGCAGAAAATATAGCTAAAACAATTATTGCTAGAAAGCATTTAATTAATTTCATACTATCACCAATATACAGGATAAAACCATACTATTTATACTTTTTTATTTATGGAAAATATACCAAAAACTATATAAATGACTTACTACTTAGTAGTGTCAACAATGGCATTTTGGGATAGATTTAGGAAGGACGAATTTAAGCCTAAAAAAGGCCTTGAAAAAGTAGTTGAAAGTAGTGTAACTTCTGATTATGTTAAAGAATGGGGAATTAAAAGAATAGCAGAAGATGGCATACAAAATCACCTTCCAGCTGACAGCCATGGATCAAAAGTAGGTGTTGAGTTCAGATCTGGAGGAGAATGGTTTCCTTATTCTGGAAAAAATGAGATGACTAAACCAGTAGAAGCCATAAGGTTTACAGATGATGGAACAGGGTTTGATTATGATCTGTTAAGGGTTTTTTTCAGCACTAAAAAAGGAGATAAAAAATCTGTTGGAGAGCACGGAGAAGGCATAAAAATGGTTTCTGCAGCCTGCTTAAACAGATCAATTGATGTCCAGCTCAGATCAAAAGACTGGTGTGCAGAGCCTTTTTTTGAAGAACTTAATACAAGCGGCCTTAAAATTCAACAACTACATTACAGAGTCCACCCAGGTCAGCCAAGAATTCAAGGGTCAGTTACTACTTTTATTGATCCTCCTTCTGATTTAGTAAATTATATTTTAAGTCTTGACAAAAAGGTTCTTGCTTTAAGAGATAAAGATCCAAGAGTTTTCAAAGCAGCAGAAGGTGATATATTAGGAGATGAAGATAGAGGACAATTATTTATTAAAGGCATGCATATAACTGATGATTATAAGGACGACATTCTTTTTGGATATAATATAATTGACAGCACTAATAGAGATAGGAATGTGATAAGCAGCCATGATTTGAAAAGCAAAATAGGAGATATTCTTGAAAGATTGAATGACAAAGGGCTTATTAAAAAAATTCTACAAGCAGCTACTAAAAAGAAAGATTACATGGAATTTAGTGCAATGGGTCCTTATAGTATTAATCATGGGAAAATGTGGGTTGAAATATTCCAAGAATTATATGGAGAAAAAGCAGTATTATCTTGTTCTCATGATGAAAAAGGAGAATCTTTTGACAGACTAGCTAAACTATATGGATATGATGTTGTCAAAATAACTAGTTCTGATATGACAAAAGTTTTGAAACGTTGTGGAGTTAAAACATCAAAGGATATTGGAGCTGATGATGATGCTAAACTTCTTCAAGGAGAAAACTATGACCCTAACACTTTAGAAATAACTGTACTTCCTACTTCTTTGACAGCAAAATACAGAGCTGAAAAATGGAATGAAAGAAGAATTGTTTTAGACTCTCTTGCGAACCATATGCCAAGCGATTCAAAAGGAACAAAAGTTGATATAGAATACCTTGTAAACGGGAAATGGGTCCCTAGATCAGGTGATATATCTACTCATAAAGTCCAAGCATTGAGGTTTGCGGATGATGGAAGGGGATATGATTCTGGATTTTTACAAGTCCTTGCAACTTCTAAAGAAGGAAATGAACAGTCTGTGGGTGTATGGGGAGAAGGAATAAAGATGGTGTGCAATGCTTTTCTACGTCTAAAAGAAAAAAGTCATAAGTCTGAAATGGCTATCAGGCTTAGAAGCAGAGACTGGGCTGCAATGCCTTTTCAGTCTGATCTAAGTTTAGATTCAACAAAGACACATCAGCTTAATTTTAGGCTTGCCCAAGGCCTTGAAGCAAGAACTGGTTCTGTAACAACCTTCTACAGCCCTTCTGAAATGATTATTGACCATATAAATTCAATTGAAAGACTAGTTTTAGATTTCAATACTGACTATACTCCTTTGTCAAAATCAAAAGAAGGAGCTGTTTTTGATGGAGTAATGCACTCTGCAGCAAATCAAATAAATAAAGGTACTTGTTTTGTAAGAGGTTTTTATATAACAGATTCGTTCAAAAACTATCTTTTATTTAGTTATAATTTTACAGCGCAGCAAATCAATCCTGACAGAGATGAAATCAATCATGCTTATGTAAAGTCTGCTGTTCATAGTATAATCTCTTCATGCGTAAATCCAGAAGTCATTACAACAATCATAAGAAATTCAGTAGACAATGAAAGGGACATGTATGAGTTCCAAACTATTAATTTTGATAAAGAAAGTAAAATAGCAAGATTATATAGAGATACTTTTCACAGTATGTTTGGTGAAAAAGCTGTTTTATACACTGATAGTATATTTTTGTCTGTAGAAGCAGTGCACAGAGGATATACACCAATAAAAGTTAACAGAGGCATAAGACAAACACTAATGAACGCAGGAGTATTAACAGACGAAGAAGTAGTCAGCAAAGATTTAATCCCAGAATATGTTGATTTTAATGACTTAACTGAACCAGAAAAAAAGACGCTGATGAAACACAGAGAAATTGATGCAATCTTAGATGTAGAATCTGCTGATGTACCTTCAGTTTACACAACATTAAGGGCAAAGAATGGAGAAGAATTAGGTTATCCTGGGTTTTATAATAATGAGCAAGGAATAAACCTTAAGAGAAGCCAGTTAGGAAGTATTTTGAGTTTTGCATTGACATATATTCATGAAAAAGGACATGAGCAGACAGGAGGAGCTCCTGATGCTAGTGATAGATTTAGAAATTTTTTTGAAAATAATATTGCAAAATATGTAATAGCTAAATTAGAAGGCGGAGAAGGAGAAAGATCTGCACAAGAAGCTGCTGAAATAAGGCAGTTGAGAGCTGAATTAGAATTATACAAGCCATTAATCCAGCAGTTAAAAGATAAAGGCTGGTTAAGTTAAAATTAAAGAAGCTTTATATATTTCTTAATATATTATTTTTATTATGTTAAAACAACAAAAAGATTTTTTGAAAAAGCATCCAAAGTATGCTGAATTTGGAATGAAGCATCCATGGCTTCCAGGTATATATTTGATTATAGGAGGTATTGTATTAATTCTTTTTTGGTATTATAGGTTAGCAAGAGGAATATTTAGATTAATACATCCATTTTTGCATATAATTGGAATTTTATCTGTTTTATTAGGTATTTATGCACTCATTACATTCTTGATAAATCCAGAAAAAGCTAGAAAAAAAGCAAAAGAATTTCATGAAACAATCATGAAAAAATAAGACCACTGGACATTCTGCCGTAGCGCTTATAAAGTTCTAATCCTAATAATTATTCATGAACATTTTAGAAAAAGCCAAAATCCTAACTAATTCTGGTGAATATGACAGCTGCGGACCTAAAGCATGCGAAGTTAAAGTTAAAGAAGGATTAGGCGGAATCTATCATGCAAAAGCAGAGCACAAAACCTGTAGGTTATTCAAGACATTAATGGATAATTCTTGTTCATTTGACTGCAAATACTGCTCAAATGCAAGAGGCTGTAATAAGAAAAAAGTATCTTACACAACAGAGGAACTGCCTAAGATTTTTATGCATTTGCAAAAGACATTAGACGTTCACGGTTTATTCTTAACATCAGCAATTGGTGCTGATCCAGATAAAACAACAGAAAAAATGCTAGATGCTGTAAAGATTTTAAGATTTAGATATAAATTCAGAGGTTATATACATTTCAAAGCTTTGCCAGGTGTCTCATATCATCTAATTAAAGAAGCTTCTAGATTAAGTACAAGAATGAGCATTAACATTGAAGCTCCAAATAGCTCTGCTTTGTCTGAATTAAGCTCTTGCAAAGAATATAAGATTGATATTCTACGAAGACAGTCATGGATTTCTAAATTTAAACTATCAGGAGGACAAACAACACAGATGATGCTTAACAAATTATCTACAGATAAAGATATTCTTAAG
>JAHWIM010000001.1 GCA_019322535.1 Candidatus Woesearchaeota archaeon | reverse complement strand
TTATCATGATTCATCTGCATGCTTAATAAAGGATGGACAGATTATTGCAGCAGCTGAAGAAGAGAGATTCACAAGAAAAAAACATGACAATAGTTATCCAATAAATGCAATTAAATTTTGTCTGGAATATGGAAAAATAAGATCAGATGAATTAGAAGCAATATGTTTCTATGAAAAACCATTTTTAAAAATTAAGAGAATAATAAGCCAGCATTTACAAATGGCGCCTTCTTCAATTAAATCTTTTTATTCCTTCTTTACTTCTTGGATTGATGATAAATTATGGATAAAATCAAAAATAAAGAAGAGTCTAAATTATCAAGGAAAAATATATTTCATTGAACATCATCAATCACATGCAGCTAGTTCTTTTTTCCCTTCTCCATTTAAAGAAGCTGCTTTCTTAACAGTTGATGGTGTTGGAGAATGGGCTACTACAACTTATGGAGTTGGAAAAGAAAATAAATTAAAGATATTGAAAGAGATCGATTTTCCACATTCTTTGGGATTATTATATTCAACAATAACTGCTTATCTTGGATTTACGGTAAATAATTCAGAATACAAAGTAATGGGATTGACCCCTTATGGAAATCCTGAAACATATTATGAGAAATTTAAGAAATTAATTCAAATTAAAGAAGATGGAAGTTTTAGATTAAATATGGATTATTTTGATTTTCACTATAAGATGTGGATGCCTAGCAAAAAAATGTGTGAATTATTTGATGGACCTATCAGGGAGAAAGAAGGAGAACTAACTCAGAGATATAAAGATATCTCAGCTGCACTGCAAAGAGTTTATGAAGAGGTTTTATTCAAATTGTTAAATCATATTCATAAAGAAACTAAAATAGATAATCTAGTTATTGCAGGAGGGTGTGCATTAAACAGTGTTGCTAATGGTAAAATTCTGAAAAATACTTCTTTTAAAAGAATCTATATCCAGCCAGCTGCAGGAGATGGTGGAAATAGTATTGGAGCAGCTCTTTTTTGCTATCATCAAATATTAGGTAATAAAGAAAGACAAATTCAAAATAATGCTTATTTGGGTCCAGAGTTTAGTAATGATTATATTAAGAAATTCTTGGATTTAAAGTCTATCAAATATTCAGAATTTAAAGACAAAAATGAATTAATCAAAAAAGCAGCAGAATTAGTTTTTAATAATAATGTTATTGGATTGTTTCAGGGCAGAATGGAATGGGGTCCAAGGGCATTAGGCTCTAGGAGTATTATTTCTAACCCCTGCAATCCAAATATGCAGGAAGTACTTAATTTAAAGGTAAAGCATCGGGAGAAATTTCGTCCATTTGCTCCTGTTGTCTGCGAAGACGATGCTTTAAAATATTTTGAATGTGATGATCCTATTCCTTCACCAACTGATTTTATGCTTATGGTCTATCCAATTAGAAAAGAATGGCATGAGAAAATACCTGCAGTAACTCATGTAGATGGAAGCGGAAGATTGCAGACCATAAGAAAATTTCAGAATTCAGATTATTATGATTTGATAAAAGAATTTGGAAAATTATCAGGAATTCCAATTTTAATAAATACCTCATTTAATATTAGAGGAGAACCAATTGTCTGCAAACCAGAAGATGCTTATAAATGCATGATGGGCACAGGAATAGATTATTTAGTCATTGATAATTTTTTAATCAAAAGAGAAGACAATCCAAAAGATAAATGGGATAGTGAAGCATTAGCTAATGATTAGTTATTTTTTCTTCATAGAATTTGAATAATTTTTCTGCAAAGAGTTTGTTTGATTTTGGTCCTGGGTGTTCATTATCTGCTGCAACATCAATTTTTTCTAATCCAAAATCACATAAATAATTTCTATCAATAAGATTAACTAATTGAGAACAAACAGGATTCTTCAAGTATTTCTCATTTACAAGATCTCCAGTCCCATTATGGATGCAGAAAATATAATCTATTTTCTTAGAATTGCAGAAATTCTGAACAAGTAAGATATTTTTAACTAAATTTACAAAACCTATTTGATCTGTATAGTATGTATAATAATCTAAAACTTCTTGTCTTATTGTTTCAGATCTCCTTTCAGTCCCCCAAATCCCTATGCCTTTTACATCTTTTCCGTTAAGATATTCAGTCCTACTCATTTTTGAGAATAAAACTATAGCTAAATCTGGTTTAACTTCATTACATTGAATAAGAAAATTTCTTGTTATGTGATCATTTGATACACCATACACAGAAAAATTCATAAGATTTATATCATTGATATCTGATTCTCTCATATGGGAAAATAATTTCTTAAATTGATAAGCCCATGTTTCTTCTATATTAAGGCCTGTTCCAAAGGTATAACTACATCCAAATACAAATATATGTTTTTTTGCTTTTGTATTATATTCTTCTCCTCTAAAGCCTAAAGAATTGATTGTATACATGATCTTTTCACTTTGGTCCGAACCATGCTTTGTTAATTTATAACCATGCTTGGTTGATTTATCACATTTCTTTAACATTCTAATTCATTGGATAAATATTTGGATCTTCTTTTTTAAGTTTTTTCAATTTTTTCTTAAGTTTATCCATAAAAGTTGGATTTTTTTCTCTTTCTTTTCTGATTTTTTCTTTAAGTTCTTTTAGTTTATCATCCATAATAAACACCCTTTTTGTTTTTAGGATTTTTTTGATATAAAAATTTAACTAAAATAGCCCTGCACGGATTTGAACCGTGGTCAACAGGGCCAGAACCTGTTATGCTTGGCCACTACACTACAGGGCTGTAAAATAAGAAAGTAGAACTTTATTTATTAAGCTTTTTCTTTAATTTTCCTACAAATCTTTTTCTTTTCTGAATGTGATTATGTCTTGTTATCTTTCTATTGAAAGCATTAAGCAGAGCTATTGTATAGATAATACTCTCTTTAATTAGTTTCTTAGATATTCTATTTAATCTCTTTTCTGGATCTGACTGTTTTCTTTTCTTAAATATATTCCAAAATAAACCAACAATATAATTTTGTTTCTTATATTCAACCTTGTGGCTTTTTCTTGCAAGATCTTCAAAACAATCTTCTGGTTTAATTGGAGGAATTAACTTAGATCTTATTTGGAATTCAAACTTATGGATATTTTGATCAACATATCTTTCAAAATCATCTTCTGTTAAATGAAACAATAATTTAGTGTGTGAAGGAGAAGCAACATCCATTAAATAATGAGTACTTCGTCCAATAGAATAAAAAGCTTCTTTAAACTTTTTCTCTTTGTAAAATTCAAATGCTTTTTCAAACAAATAAATCCCCTTTGTTTTTGCATCTAAGAAAAATCTAGAATATCCTGTTTTTGAATGGGGATTATAAAAATGGTCTGTTCCAAAAAGACTGATATCTTTTGGATTCAAAGAAACGTTTGGATAATCTTCATCTATACATGCTTTTTCTATTTGTTCTTCATATTTACTAAAATGCTTTCTTCTAAATTGCAATGCGTGCTGTATTATAAAACGATGTGTTTCTAAAAACATTTTCAAAATCTATCAAGAGCCTCTTCTTCTATAAAATGAAGTTTAGCAGGAACAACTAAACAATAAGGTGGCTTTCCAAAATCAATTTCTTTTATTTCAGAAGCTTTTCCTTTATTAATAAAAACATTATCTGCTCCGATTCTTGCACAACCTACACAGAGCTGTTCTTCTGACATTCCTTGCTTGATCAAATATTCAACAACTTCTTTAATAGTCAAAAATTTATTTTCTTCAGGATTTAAATCAAACAAGAATAAAGTATGTAAATCATTCTTTAGGTTATTCTCTAAAACCATAAATGGAGCTTTAACATTTGAGTTATCAAAAGGTATTGAAGTTACTTTGCCAAATTTATAAACTTCTAAACCAGTAATTCCAATTGCATTAATTATTGAGGCATTATGAATTACAGCTGTTTTAATACCTACTTTCTTTGCCCTCAATAATAGATCAGTATGAGTTGTTGCACACATAGGATCTCCAATAACTAAAAAAGCAACTTTTTTATCTTCAGCATTTTTTAAAATAGTTTCTTCTGCTTTTTTCTCAACTAATTCTCTATTAGCTGATATAATCTTTTTTCCATAGTATTCTTCTAATTTAGAGATTGGAATTTGCAGAATAGATGTGTAGCTTTCTAAGTAAACAAAATCACATTTCTTAACAATTTCAAGGCCTTTAATAGTAATATCTTTTTCATTACTAAGTCCTATTCCAATAAAATATAATGTCATAAGATATCAAATAATAAAGAACTTTATAAAACTTATTCATAAGTAAATTTTTTAAATAAACTAACATTTCTAGTCATTTAGGGGTAATATGGTAAAAATTGGAATCATAGGGGGAAGTGGATTAGATAATCCAGACATTCTAGAGGGAGCTAAAGATATTGAAGTTGAAACTCCTTATGGAAAACCTTCAAGTTCTTTGAAAGTTGGGAAGATTAAAGGAGTTGATGTTGTTTTAATTGCAAGGCATGGAAGAGAACATACAATCCCTCCAACAAAAGTTAATTTTAGAGCAAATATTCATGCATTGAAAGAACAAGGCTGTACACATATATTAGCTACAACTGCTGTAGGAAGTTTAAGAGAAGAGATAGGCAGAGGCCATTTGGTTGTACTAGATCAGTTTATTGATTTTACAAAACATAGAAATATAACTTTTTATGAAAAATTTGAACCACATAAACCAGAGCATGCTCCTATGGCAGAACCTTTTGATAAAAAATTGAGAGGATTGTTAATCAAAAAATGCAAAGAACTTAAGATATTCTGCCATGAAAAAGGGACAGTTGTTACAATTGAAGGCCCCCGTTTTAGCACTAAGGCTGAAAGCAAGATGTTTAGAGCATGGGGTGCTGATGTTATAAATATGTCAATATCTCCTGAAGCTGCTTTAGCAAATGAAGCTAAGATTCCTTATGCAGCTGTTGCTATGAGCACTGATTATGATTGTTGGAAAGAAGATGAAGAGCCGGTGACATGGGAAGCAGTGCTTGAGATATTCAAAGCAAACGTTGAAAAAGTTACTAATTTGTTAATAGGAGTTATACCAGAGGTGAAATAATGGGAATACAAGTTGATTTTAATCCAGATTTAGCATTAAGAGATTATTCTGAGTTTGAGAAAGGAAATAGAAAAGAAGAAGAATGTATTCCTAAAAATATAGAAACTGGAAAGGTTTATAACTTTCTAAAAAAAGGACAAAGATTGTATTGGTTAAGTGATGATGATCATTGGAAAAAAGGAGAAATGCCTTTATGCAAAACAGAAGGAAATCAAAAATTATCAAGACCAATTGCTAGCATAAAGATGATTGAAGTTATTCATTTTCTAGAGGAGGGGAAAGTTTGGACAAAAGGAAAATACAAAGTTATAGATGTCTTTGATCCAAATAATCCTAAAATCAATTTTGAAGCTTGTATGAGGGTGAAATAAATGCCAGAATCAGTTAAATCAAAAATAAGGACAATTCCTGATTGGCCTAAGAAAGGAGTCATGTTTAGAGATGTTACAACATTATTGAAAGATAAAGAAGGATATAATCATATGATTGAATTGTTGGTTGAAAGATATAAGAATAAAAATATTGATGTTATTGCTGGAGTTGAAAGCAGGGGTTTTATAACAGGAGCTGTCTTAGCACACAGATTAGGTGTTGGATTTGTTCCAATAAGAAAGCCAGGAAAACTTCCGGCAGAAACTGTTTCTGAAGAGTATAAAACAGAGTATAGCACAGATAAAATAGAGGTTCATAAAGATGCTATTTCTCCTGGAAGTAATGTTTTGCTTGTTGATGATTTGATTGCAACTGGTGGGACAGCATTAGCTGCTGCAAATTTAATAAAAAAATTAAGTGGAAATATAGTTGAATGTTCTTTTATCATAGATTTACCTGAGTTGGGTGGCAAAAAGAAGCTTGAACAAGCTGGATATAATGTATTTAATCTGGTTGAATTCGAAGGAGAATAAGCTAAACCTATATTCTACAAGACAGAAATCTTTATATACTAGAATTGCATATCAGAATTAATAAATTAAGGTTTTTTTGGCGAAAAACCTTTTTTGTGCGTGTAATGTTCTTAATTTGGCGAAAAAATTTAGTCGAAAAAGTTTTGACTTCATTTACCTGTTGGCGCAGATAAATAAATGCTTTTTCTAGATGTAGTAATAACATTACTACTATATAAATTTTACTATTACCCAAAGCGCGGTATATAAAAAAAGAGGGGGAAACCAAAATGGATTTCATCGTGGAAAATGCCTTAAAGGCTGAAAATAATTTAGAAGAAGTACAAACAACAGGACAGGCCAATATAAAAGTAATTGGCGTAGGCGGAGCTGGAAACAATATGGTTGGCTGGCTATATAATAAAGGCGTAAAAGGCGCCGAAATACTTGCAGTCAACACAGATAAACAACATCTAGACATAACTAATGCTGATGCAAAATTTTTGATTGGAAAAGAAGTAACAAGAGGTCTAGGATGTGGAGGATTTCCTGAAAGAGGAGCAGAAGCTGCTCAAGAAAGTATGGCAGAAACTAAAGAATACCTAAAAGGAGCAGACATGGCTTTTGTATGTGCAGGAATGGGCGGCGGAACAGGAACAGGAGCAGCCCCAGTTGTAGCACAAGTAGCAAAAGATGCAGGAGCTATTGTTATTGGAACAGTAACAATGCCTTTCAACATTGAAAGAGCTAGAGTTGATAAAGCAGAATTTGGCTTGCAGCAACTAAGACAAGTTTCTGATACAGTTATTGTAATAGACAATAATAGATTAGTTCAAATTGCAGGAAATCTGCCTATACAACAAGCATTTGCTGTAGCTAATGAATTGATATCAACAATGATTAAAGGAATAGTTGAAACAATAGCAGTTCCAAGTTTAGTTAATTTAGATTATGCAGACGTAAAAGCAATAATGTCAGATGGAGGAGTAGCTGCTATTGGTGTAGGAAGCTCAGATACAAATAATAAAGTAGATGAAGCTGTTAAAGGTGCCTTAAGCAACCCATTATTAGACATAAGTTATGAAGGCGCAACAGGAGCTTTGATCCATGTTGTAGGCGGACCTGACATGACTTTAGATGAAGTAAGCAGAGTTGGTGAATTAGTTACAGAAAGCTTAGATGACGACGCTAATGTTATATGGGGAGCAAGAATCAGCGAAGACATGAAAGGCAAACTAACTGTAATGACTATCATAACAGGAGTAAAAAGCCCTTGGATACTTGGTAAAGTTGATTATAAACAACCAAGTGAAAAAGCAAAGCAAATCAGTCAAGAACTAGGCATAGAGATTTTGCAATAAGGCGGATAAATCCATTTATCCCCTCTTTTTTCATAGTCACAGAAGTGACGAATTTCTTTGCCTTCATTGATAACTCCCTAACCACCCCCAAAATGAAGGCATTGCTTGTCTCCCAGGGCGTACCCAAGCTCTGGGAACTTTCTTTTTTTATTATAAAAACTAAATTAAGAATTAACTCTTTTTCTTCTTTTCTTGAATCTTTTTCTTAACTTTCTTGGCAACTTCTTTTGTTTTCTCAGCAACTTTTTTGCCGTGCTTTCTAGCAAAAGCTTCTCCTGATTTGATAAACTTCTGTATCTTTGGACCAAAATAACCAAAGTATGTAGGGACATCTTGTATTCTTCCTCTCCATCTTTCAAAGTAAGTCATAGGTTCTAATGGAAACCTAGTAGGTACAGGAACTTTTTCATCAGGATAACCAAAAGTAAGAATAATCTGAGGTCTTGCTTCTTCAGGCATTGCAAGAGCTCTTTTGACCATTTCTTCATCAAATGCTCCAACCCAACAGCCGCCAAGTCCTTGATTATGGGCTTCTAACAGCATATTCGCAGCAACTGCAGCACAATTCTGTATTGTATAAAGCCTCTCTCCTCTTATTCCATAATACCTTTCTGCTTTTTTTGGCTCAGCACAAATAACAATAATAACAGGAGCTTCTGCCATCCACATCTGCTTAAGACAAGCTTCAGCAATTGCCTCTCTTTTTGGTTTTTCTAAAATAACAATAAATTTCCAGTTTTGCAGATTGCCAGCAGAAGGAGCATATCTTCCTGCTTCTAGAATATTGCTAACTAAATCCCAAGCAACAGGAACATCTAAATATTTCCTTGTAGCTCTCCTTGTTTTAATACATTCAAATGTATCCATAATCTATATTTAGAAAAACTCCTTAATAAAGTTAACTATTATTAAAAATAAAAAATAAAGAAAAAGAGAAATTATTGTTCTCCTTCTTGAACTTTTTTCTTTTTCAAAACAACTAAAGCTATTACTGCGATTGCTATAAGTGCTACAATAATCCCTATTGATGAGAATTCAGGGATTGGTGTTGGAGTCCCTCCTTCTATTATATCAGCCCCAGTATCAGAAGTAACAATATCTAATGGGTCATGTGTAATAACACTTCCTGGACTTGTTCCTGTTACTCGTAATGTTACATCATACTCTCCTTCAGCTTCATAAGTATGAGTAGGACTTACCCCATAGCCTGTTCCTCCATCTCCAAAAGTCCAAAAATACTCTATAATTGTTCCATCAGGATCATAAGACCCACTTCCATCGAATTCAACAGGAATACCCACTTCACTCTCGTAAGGTCCATTTGGATCTGAAATAGGAGGCATACCAGTAGGAACACAATGACAATCTTCTTCACCGCTAGCTACACAAATTTCATCTATAGGACAACCACCTTGATTACACTGCGGAGGACCAAATTCTTCACAAAAAGGAGGAAATGGTGGAGGATTGTTTGGATCTACACAAGAACAAGCACCGTTTACATTCTCACAATTTTCTCCAGGAGGACATGCTCCTCGTGCACAATGGGGTACATCAAAATTACCACATTGGACACCTGGTGGTGGAATAGGATTAGGTTGACAAGCGCAGGCTCCATTGATTGATACGCAATCCTCTCCAGGAGGACAGTCATTAACAATACATTGAGGAGGCCATGATTGAGCACAACCTTGTCCATTTTGATCAGGAAAACAAAGATCTTCCCATTGACACAAACCATTACAAACTTTATTGCCAAATAACCCTGGATCACACTCTTCTGTTGTTCCAGGAGGAGCACATTCCCATCCTTCAGCAGTATCTCTATATTCTTCTAAATAAGTTTCAGCATTTTCATCAAAACAAGTAGTAGGATTTGCTGTTCCTGTCCCTAACCAACCACCCATATGCATCATAAGCAATTGTTCCATTGTTTCTAAATCGCAATTTTCCCATGCTTCATCCCATTTATCACAAGCAATATCAGCCATATCATTTGTAATATCATTAGTGCATGGCGGTTGGTCTGCTGGAATAACACCTGAAGCACATCTCATCTGTATTTGTATCATCTTTTCCATATCACCATCTTCTTTTGCCTGGTCATATTCACAGTCAGCATCTCCTGCGCAGCTCTCATAACCAGGAATATCTACTTCAGAAAATATGTCAAAAAAGCTATCTGGAGTATACTCCTCTTGATCTGTTTCATCAAAAAATCCATCTATCTTGTCTCTTGTATAAAAATCATTAATTCCAGGAGTATCTTCTTCTATTATTTCATCTTCTGTAATAGCATCATTAAGATTGCCTTCCTCACATATAAAATAATCATGAGTTTCAAAGTCTTCAGTACAGTCTGTTTCAAATATATCTGAACATCCTGATATTGCAGAATCATACTCATTTTCACATGCAGAAGCAACACAATCATCAGTTGTACATAAAACACCATCATCACAATCTGCATCAGTTGTACATTCGTTTAAACAGGTTGTGCTTTTAGCATCACAATCTACTTGGCCGCATCTCCCATTAGGATCCCAGAAAAAAACAGGAGGTTGTCCTCCTAGACCTAGACAATAAGATGTACAAAGTTGAGAACTACTAATTCCTGTTGCAAGATTACCTTCTCCAGAATAATCACAACAACAAGTACCTGCTTCAACACCAATTGCTACCATAGAAGCAAGAATTAAGCTTAAAAAAACAACAAAATTTTTTTTATTAATCATCATATCAACCTCATTTAAGTTAATAACACTTATTTTTACCTAATCATATATAAATATTTTTAATCCAAAAGCTTTTTAACTATTCTTAATTTACCTCCAATAATGAAATATAGTGAGTTAGCTGATATTTACCAGAAGTTAGAATCAACTTCTAAAAGACTTGAAAAAACATTCCATATCTCAGAACTATTAAAAAAAACACCAGTAGAAGACCTTCCAATTATAATGCTTTTATTACAAGGAAGAATCTATCCAACATGGGATGAAAGAAAATTAGGAGTTGCATCAAGATTAGTTCTAAAAGCAATTAATATTGCAAGCGGAATCAACACCAAAGAAATAGAAGAAATCTGGAAAAGTTCAGGAGACCTAGGATTAACTGCAGAACAAATTGTAGCAAGAAAAAAACAAAACACATTGTTTTCACAAGATCTGTCTTTAAGAAAAGTATTTGAAAATCTTAAAAAATTAGCAGGATTAGAAGGAGAAGGAACTGTTGATAGAAAAATAAAATTGATTGCAGAATTATTAACATCTTCAAAACCAATTGAAGCAAAATACATAGCAAGAACTGTTTTAGATTTAAGAGTTGGAGTTGGAGAAGGAAGTATCAGGGATGCAATTGTTTGGGCTTTTCTTTATCCTATTGAGTATAAAAGTGAAGAAAATGATATTAACTTAACAGATGAAAAAAGAACAGAATACAATAAATGTGTTGATGAAGTTCAAGAAGCTATTGACATCACAAATGATTTTTCAGAAGTAGCTGTTATTGCAAAACAAAAAGGCATTGAAGGTTTAAAAAATGTTACATTAGAAGTAGGAAAACCAATTAAAGTAATGCTCTATCAAAAAGCAGAAAACTTTGAAGATGCTTTTGAAAGAGTAGGAAAACCAGCTGCTTTAGAATACAAATATGACGGTTTTAGATTACAGTTGCACAGAAACAAAGAAAAAATTATTCTTTACACAAGAAGATTAGAAAATGTAACAAAACAATTTCCAGATGTAGTTGAAACAATAAAAAGCAACATCAAATCAGAAAACTATATCTTAGATGCAGAAATTATTGGCATTGATCCAAAAACAAAAAAATGGCTTGCTTTCCAGAACATCTCTCAAAGAATTAAAAGAAAATATGACATTCATCAAATGACAAAGAATATTCCTGTCATGGTTAACTTATTTGATGCAATCCAAATAAACAATGAAAATCTGATAAAAAAACAATTCTCAGACAGAAGAAATCTTCTAAAACAAATAACAATAGAATTTCCAGAAAAACTACAGCTAGCAAAACAAATTATCACAGACAATATAGCAGAAGCAGAAGAATTCTATAACAAAGCGCTAGACAAAGGCAATGAAGGAATAATGGTTAAAAACCTTAATGCCCCATATAAACCAGGTTCAAGAGTAGGCTATGGTGTTAAAGTAAAACCAGTTATGGAAACCTTAGATTTAGTCATTGTAGGAGCAGAATGGGGGCAAGGCAAAAGAGCAAGCTGGCTTTCAAGCTTTAAAATTGCCTGCATTGATGAAAATGGAAATTTTCTAGAAATAGGTAAAGTAGGAACAGGAATAAAAGAAAAAGACGAAGAAGGAATTTCTTTCAACCAATTAACTCAAACATTAAAACCCTTAATAATTTCTGAAAAAGGAAAAGAAGTTCAAATCAAACCTCAAATAGTTTTAGAAATAAACTATGAAGAGATACAAAAATCTCCAACATATACTAGCGGGTTTGCATTAAGGTTCCCAAGATTAGTTAAATTAAGACAAGATAGAAGCCCAGAAGAAATAAGCACATTAGAGACAGTGAAAGAATTTTACGAAAATCAAAGTTAATAACAAACTTTATATATTAATAATAATTAAATTAAACAAAAAGATGGTGGACATATCTTCAATAATAACTATAATTGTTGTTTTGATTATTATTCTAGCTATTTTTAAAATCTTCAAAAGTGTTTTTAAAACTATTTTTCTTATCTCAACATTATTTGGAATTGTTATGCTAGTTTTTATGATAATTTTATATCAAGATGTAGCAGATTTTAAAACAAATTTTCCAACTTCAGAAAAACTCTTTTTGTTGGAAAGAGAGGGTGGTTTAATAGCAGGCTTTTCAGGAGTGTTAGGAGAAGAAGAACAGCCTAATTTTGTTCCATCAGCTGAGTTAAATTCATATCAAATATCTTTTGAAGCTGATGATTTAGAACCCATAAAAGGAAATTACTATAAACTCTTTATAGTCGTATCAGAAACATTTGATGAAATAACTTCTATTGAATTTGGTGAAGAGCAACTTTCAAAAAACTTTGTTTTTGATTTGCTTGATTCACAAACATCAATAGATGATTATGCAAGTTATTATGCACAAAGCCAGGGAATTTCAACTGCTGCTATTGGAGAAGTTAAAAGCCAAATGAGAAGCCAGTTTTCTTCAGACGCTGAGTTCAAGGGAGCACTATTTGCAACTTTGTTTAGTGCAAAAACACAAGAAGATCGTTTATTTTTATTTAAAGAATATAAAAAAGATAATATCCTCATTTATCCAGAAACAATGCTTTTCAGAACAATTAAAAAAATACCTTTAATATTTATGCAAAGATTTGTGAAGGTTGAAAATGGGAATGCTTGATAAATTAGCTTTTTGGAAGAAAAAAGATGAATTTGATTTAGGAGGGCTAGGACCTATGCCTGAAGAAAAACCAATGCCAGGCATGGAGAAACCAGCACCTTTTGAAAAAGAATTACCTTCAGAACCAAGCGCATTTCCAGAAGAACCTTCAGCATTTCCAAAAGCAACTCCTACTGAAATTCCAGAAGAACCAACAGGTCCTGCATTTGGTGCTCCGCCAGGACCACCACAACAATCAGCTCCTCCAAGACCCATGCTACAACCTGCACCAAGTAGAGATATTGAACTTCTTTCAGCAAAACTTGATGCAGTTAAAGCAATGCTTGAAAATATAAACCAAAGACTGGCAAATATAGAAAGGCTAGCAAAATCAAGCGAACATGAAATCTATTAAAAATAAAAAAGCACTAACTGTTTCTATTACATCTATAATTATTATTGTCTTAGATCAATTATTAAAATATCTTATAGTAAAAAGATTAGAGCCAGGAAGACAAATAACTTTGATTAGTAATTTCCTGCACATAACTAATATCCATAATTTTGGAGCAGCTTTTTCTTTATTTCAAGGCGAAACATTGCCTTTAATTTTATTTTCAATAGCAGTGATTATTGTCATAATTAAACTTTATAAAAGAATCCCTAAACTACTATACGTGCAAATATCAACAGCTTTATTAGCAGGAGGAGTAATAGGAAATCTAATAGATAGAATCAAGTTAGGTTATGTAATAGACTTCATTGACTTCACATTCTGGCCTGCATTTAATATTGCAGACTCTGCAATAACATTAGGAGTATTAGGATTAATAATCTATTTTATCAAAAAGAAATAATCACTCAACTGATTCAAATTCATCAATATCTTCTACATTATCTTTTTTTAATTTGCCTGCAGAGATATATAATCCTATTAAACACATAACAGCAGGCAGTGCTATTTCTTTAAAATAAAATCTATAAAAATAAATATAAAAAATATTAATAAGATTTATAATAAAAAATAGGAACAAATATCTGTAGACAAATTCTTTCTCTAAATATAAATTTACCAATAAATATGCTCCAAAAAGCAAAAAGAAAAGAAAAAATATCAATTCAATTTTAAAAAGATTGCTGCTTAATCTAAACAAAATAGAATCTATACTTAGAAGCAGCACAAACAAGATTCCTAAAAAGATTAAAAAAAGCCCCCTGTTTCCCTTCATCCAATAAAAGAAAGAAAATCTTTATTTAAATATTTCTATTTTATAGTAGTTAAAATTCTTCAAATTCTTCAGTTTTTAAATATCCTTTTTTCTTAAGAAAATAAACCTGGCTTTTTGTATATTTGTAAATAATATCACCTTTTTTATCTCCGCCTAGCTCCCAAGGTTCAATTATTACAACATCTCCTTCTCTAACCCACAATGATCTCTTGAGCCTTCCAGGAATCCTGCAAATCCTCATCTTTCCATCAAGGCACTTAACTTTCATTCTGCTTCCACCTAGTCTTTGCTCAACTATGCCAAAACATTGTTTGTTTCTAGGAAGCTTTATTCTAGTAATCTGCTGTTGAAGAGCTTGCTGTTTTGCCAGTTCTTCTTTTTTCTTGCTCATAAAATCTAGAAATATTTGTCTATTTATAAGCATTACTAAAAAAAGAAAAAGAAATTAAGATTGAGGACACTCAACAGTCTTTGCTATCCCCTTTTCTAAACCAGTCATCCTAAAAATCAATCTATTTTCTTCTGCAAGTTTATATTTTCCTGCTAGACTACCGCAATAAGTACTTTCTCCTGGCTCTAATATTGTTTTTTCACATTCCATTAATGTAGGATGTACAACAAGAACACCGTGTATTACAGCACTAGCTTCTTTAGTTATATCTATTTGTGTATCAGCAACATTTGTAACTATTCCCTCTATTTTAGTTCCAACACATTTGACTTGACTAAGCGCCTCTCCTGTTGCAGAAATTGTCACAGTTTTAGTTGGCTCACTAGGTACACTAACTTCAGATGCCTCTCCAATTGGCCCTTCTGGTAAGGTTTCTGTTGGTGTTGTAACAGTTGGTTCTTCTGGTGCCTTGCACCCTACTAAAAATAAAATAATAAATAAAAAAAGTATTAATTTCCTCATCTTATCACCTAACATTTTACGTCTTTGATTATTTCGTCGCCTGTTACTCTTATTACAATTCTATTTGTATCTGCGATAGGATAAACACCATTTAGTTTTAAACATTTAGTGCTTTCTCCTGCTGCTAATGTTGATTTTTCACATGCTAACAATGTAGGAGCAACTGCCATTCCTCTAAGAAGCACTTTCACATCTTTTAAAACATCAATAGATCCACTGCCTGTGTTTGTTAGTGTTCCTGTTATTGATCCATCTGTACATTTCAAATTTGAAACAAGCTCTTTTGCTGTTTCCTGGACTTGTGTTGTTGGTTCTGTTACTTGTTCAGATACTTCTTCTGGCGCCTTACATCCAGTTATAGCTAATACTATTATTAACATCACCACAAGAATTGTTTTTTTCATTATTGATTCACCTCATTGATAATTATTTAACATAACATATAGAAAAAGGTATATAAATGTTTTTATTAATCTCTAATAAGTTTAAGAATTTCATCTCTTTTTTCTTCCATCAGTTCTTTAGTGTCTGCTTCTAGATTTAATCTTAATAATGGTTCTGTGTTTGATGCTCTTACATTAAACCACCAATCTTTGTAATAAACACTTACACCATCTAAATGCAATATCTTCTCAGCATCGCTGTATTTTTCTTCTAGTTTTTTCATCTTAGTTTCTTTGTCATCTACTTCTGAATTTATTTCTCCTGATTGGAAATATTTCTTTAATGGCTCTATCAATTCTGATAACTGCTTATTTTCTTCTGCCAGCATGTTTAATGTAATAGCTAATGTTGCAAAGCTACTTTCTGTGAAAAAACTATCTTTATAATAAAAATGACCTGACAATTCTCCTGCAAATAGTGCGTCTTCATCCCTCATTTGTTTTTTAATAAAAGAATGACCAACTCTACACATTGTTGCTTTTCCACCATTTGCTTCAACAAATTCAGGAACAATCTTGCTTGATCTTAAATCATAAAGTATCCTAGCTCCTGGATTTGTTTTTAACAATTGCTTTCCAATCAGCGCAGTTGTTAAATCACAAGAAATTATGTTTCCTTTCTCATCAATAAGCAGACACCTGTCCCCATCTCCATCTAAAGCAAGTCCTAAGTCTGCTTTTTCTTCAACAACCTTTTTCTGCAAATCTTTTAATGTTTCAAATTTTAGAGGATTTGCTTCATGATTTGGAAAATTAAAATCCATTTCACAATACATGGGAATAAATTCAAATGAAAGCTTTTCAAAGATTTTTGGGAATGTAAAAGAACCCATTCCATTTCCAGCGTCAACCACAATCTTAAATTTTTTATCTGTTTTTACAAAACTAATATTATGTTTGATAAAATCCCCTATAACATCTTTTTTAGTTATTTTTCCTTTCTCACCCGCTTCTGGAAATTCCTTTTTCATTACTATTTCCTCAACATCTTTTATACCAGTATCATAACTAATAGGAATTGCATTTTCTCTGCAAAACTTAAATCCATTGTATTCTTTTGGATTATGAGAAGCAGTAACCATTATTGATGATTTAGCTTTAGCTGCTGCAAAATAAAACATAGGCGTTGAACACAAACCAATGTCTACAACATTAGCTCCTTGATCAGTTATACCTTTCGCTAATGCTTCAAATAATTGTGGAGAACTTAATCTTCCATCTCTTCCAACTAAAACTTCTTTAACATCTAAGAAAACTACAAATGCTCTTCCAATATTGTAAGCAATATCTTCATTTAATTGATCAGGAAAAATTCCCCTTATGTCATACGCTTTGAAAATTCCAGCTATTTTAATCACCTTTTTTTGCGCAGCAAAAAAAGACCAGTTAAAGCGAAGTCTTTAACGCTGCCTCTTAAGGATTAAACTCTTCATCAGCTTTTTTATATTTTTCTAAAGTATCTGTTGGAAACCATTGTCCTGGATGTTTGTAAGCATAAACAACCCCTTGTTTTGCTAATAATTCAAAACATTCTCTTTCAATATTTGATTTTCCTTCTGGTAATATTTTTAGTGCATCAGGATTTATTACAAAAGCCCCTGCATTAATCAAATTAGAAGGAGCTTCTTCTCTTTTTGGTTTTTCAACAAAATGTAATATTTTTTCAGCATCAAGTTTTGCAACACCAAAATGCTCAACATCTTCTCTTGGTGTTAAAGTCATTGTTATTTTTGCATTATTTTCTTTATGGGAATTAATTAGTCTACTAACATCCAAATCCATTAAATTGTCCCCCCATAAAAGAATAAAATGTTCTTTGATATCTTTAGCAGCAAATCTTACTGCTCCTCCTGTTCCTAATGGTTCTTCTTCAATTGAATAAGAAATATTTACTCCAAATTTAATTCCATCTCCAAAATATTTTTTTATTTCACCTGCTTTGTAGCCAATTGAAAGAATTATATCAGAAATTCCATGCTTCTTTAAGTTAGTAATAGCATGCTCAATGATTGGCTTCCCTTTAATCAGCAACAATGGCTTTGGAATTGTGTTTGTTAATGGTCTTAATCTTGTCCCCAATCCTCCTGCTAGTATTATTGCTTTCATCTGTTATATGAAAAACCTATATATTTTATTTAAAGGTTTGTAAATCAGAGATTTACAATACTTGAAAACTTTAAGTTTTCAATACCTTGAAAATCTGTTTGATTTTCATTGATTTGCCCTTAAATAATGAGCAGTTATTTTTCTAACTATAACTTTAACTTTATCCCCTATCTTAAATTTACCACTGACAACAACTGGTTTGTATGCAAAATTTCTTCCAATAAATGTTCCATCTTTTCCTTTTTCATCAATTATAATTTCCCCTATCCAATCAAGCCATCTTTCATTATTCATTCTTGAGATATTATGGAAAATTGAAGTAATTAGTTGAGATCTTCTTTTTGTTTCTTTTCCATGAATCTGGTCTTCCATATCAGCTGCTTCTGTTTTTGGTCTTGGCCAGAATCTGCTTCTATTCAAAACATCAGGTTTTATCTCTTTTATTAATTTCAAACTATCATCAAATTGTTCTTCAGTTTCTCCTGGAAAACCGCAAATAATATCAGTTGCAATACTGATATCAGGAATAGCTTTTCTAAATCTTTTAATTATGTGCTTAAATTCTTCAACAGTATATTTTCTTCTCATTGCTTTTAATATATCATTATTTCCAGATTGAACAGGAACATGCAAGAACTTAAACATTTTTTCTGATTTGTAAACTTCAATTAGCTTATCTAAAAATTCTAAAATGTGGTTAGGATTTGCCATCCCCAATCTTATCTTAAAATCACCTGGAATATTAATCACTTCTTTTAATAAACTTGGAAGAGACTCATTGATGTCTTTCCCATAACAACCAGTATCTTGTGCAGTTATCCAAATCTCTTTAACTCCTTCTCTAACAGCATGATTGATCTGCCTTAAAACATCTTCTTTAGCATAAGACTTTAAATCACCTCTAGCAGATTTAACTTTGCAATATGCACATGGTTCTCCTAAACAACCTTCACTGATAGGAATAATCTCAACAACAGGATTTTTTCTTATTTTTGGCAAATTAAGTCTTTGATTTTTCTCTTCAGTTAATGAAACAAGCAAACCACCATTAATTGTTTCCTCAACTATTTCAACTATATTGTTAATCTGTGAAGTTCCAACTAAAGAATAACCACTAACTTTTTCAGGATCAGTCTGAGGAATACAACCAGCTATAATAATTGGTTTTTCGAGCTCCTTAACTTTTTCTAAATATTTGAAAAATCTCTTTTCAGTTGGTCTTTTTACAGTGCAGCTATTAATTATAATCAAATCAGCTTCTTTTGAATTCTTAACTATTTCAAAATTAGCTTTTTTCAACAAACCAGCCATCACTTCTGAATCAGATTGATTCAAACTACATCCAAATGTTTTAATAAATACCTTAGTCATAAAAATCAGAAAACAAATGAACTTTAAATAGATTGGCCTTTTTGTAGAAAAATTTAAATATGCAAACCCCTAAATACAAAATTGAGTATATATGGACGATAATTTATTGCAGCTAGGAGGCAACATTGAGCTGAGCGGCTTTAGTTGCCTTGATGGCGGAGCCATGATTATTCTAAAAAAGATTGTTGGAAATTATGCTAAAAAAATGGCTGACAGAAGCAAGAATTTTGAAAAACTCAGCCTAACAATCAAATCAGTTCATGAAACAGAAAAAAGCAAAAAATATGAATTGCATGCGAAATTGATTGATAATGGTAAAGCGCATACTTCTTCTGCAGTTGATAGAAATGTGTTTGTAGCTATTGATTCTTCTTTAAAAGCTATAATGAATTCTTTAGGTAAGATTTGATCACTCACTTACTATATTCTGCTACTACTTCTCTTAATCTTTTAGCTGTTTCTCCTTCTGATACAAAAACGCAACTATAATTTTTATTTAACTTAACTATCTTAGCAATTTCAGTTCCTTCTTCAAAAATTCTATAGCTTTGACGTGGCGGTTTACTACTATCATATCTTGGTTTTAGTTCAATTCCTTGTAAAGCTTCATCTTGAGTTATTGCTCCCATTACTCCATCTAAACTTCCAGGTGGAAAACTCACTAACATATGTAATGTTTGATTATTCCTTTTCATACTTGCTTCTGTGTCTTGATCCATTTTACTGAAAACAAAGAAAATAAGGTTGTTTTTATATTTTCTGATTATTCATTTTTATATTAAAAATGCAGTTACAGGCTCTGAAAGCCTTTAATTCAAGCATTTCAGCCTTTAAAATTCAGAATCTACAGACATTATTTGTCACTAATAAGTGACAGCAAAACCGAAAGCTTTAAATACTAGTTCTGACTACTAATAAGTAATTAGCCCAAGAGGTGAGAGATTTCTTAAAATCCCCCACATCCCAAACTTCTTGGGTCTTAGATTTTTTAAAATGGCAACCCAAGCAAAAACAATTCAAAGAAGTGGAATTGAAAAAGCTAGAACTTCTGCTATAGATTATTTAGCAAGTTTACGAGAAAAATTAGGTAAGACTTCTTGCCTCAATATATGTGAAGAAGTCCGTGATGGCGGTTACTGCACTCATTGTTATACTGGAAATACTACTCCACAAAATGACAAACTGCAATTGTAAAGAACCTTGCGAAGATTGTAAAGAAGAAAAAGTTGATTTAGATAATATTTCTGGTTTACTTTTTAATGAAGTAAGTAATGAAAATGTTCAAGAAGAAAAAGAACAAAAACCAAAAAGATCTAAAAATAAAGTAAAAAAATCCAAAGCAGTTAAAAAAGAATCTCCAAGAAAAATTGAATGTGAAAATATAAATTATAAAGATCCAGTTTCAGAAGAATATAAATTAATGTGGAATAATAAAATGGGTTGTACTGTCTGGGATACAGAAACCAGAACCTTTAATTTCTAGTTTATCTTACTTTCTCTGCACCAGTACCTTTTCTTCTTAATCCACGAGATTTTCTTGCAGCTGAAGTTAATCCCCTATAAACTCTTCTTTTGTGTTGTTTCTCAGTAATCCATTTTATATCTTTATCTTTTAATATTGCTGGATGAGCTTTATCTACTAAGATAATTTCATACCAATAATATTTTCCATCTTTAGCAACCCAGTAACTATTTAATACTTCACAATTTGGAAATTTTCTATTAGCTCTTTCTTCAGCTATTTGTTTGTAAGACTTGTCCAAAACCATCCTTCTTCTGGCGTGTTTTGGTCTTCTTCCACCCATTATTGCTTTAGGCCTCATATGGCCCCCCCTAGAAACTTTCTGCCTTACAATAACAAATCCTTGTTTTGCTTTATAACCTAAAGACCTTGCTCTATCAATTCTAGTAGGTCTCTCAATTCTAACTGTAGAAGGTTCTTGTCGCCATTGAATAAGTCTTTCAGTCCATAATTTAGAAAGTGTTTGCTTTGGTTTTCTCCAAAGCTCCCTAACATATTTATAAGTTCCCATTTTAAAGCCTCCATTGTTTAATTTTTCGAAAGGTCAGACTCGCTTCGCTCGTCTGGTACCTGAGATTCAGGCAAGCTACGCCTACATTTCTCAGAGTATAGGGATTTATAGGTTATTTAAAAAGGCTTCTATTTGTTATCTTGAAGAGAAAAGAAATATATATAAAGGAGAATATATTTTCAAATAAATATTGGGGGTATTATGGCATCTGATAAATCTAATATGCTTGGTAAATTGCAAAATTTTAGAAATCAAGTTAAAGATGCCTTTAAAATAGCAAAAAAAGCTAAATTACCTAAGATTTCTAAATCAAAACTTTCAAATATTGTTGTTTGTGGGATGGGAGGTAGTTCTGCTGGAGGACTTCTACTAGCTCCTTTTGTAAAAAAACATCCATTATATGTAATAAGAAATTATGAATTACCTAAATATGTGAACAAAAACAGCTTAGTATTAGTAGTAAGCTACAGCGGCAATACAGAAGAAACATTATCAGCTTATAACGAAGCAAAAAAAAGAAAAGCAACTGTAATAGCAGTAACAAGCAATGGCAAGTTAGCTGAAAAAGAAAAGAACAAAGCAATAATAGTTCCTGCTGGCTTTCAGCCAAGAATAGCTATTGCTTATACATTCATACCTCTTTTAATTGTTTTAAGCAGATATAGGTTAATTCCAAACCAAGATAATGCAATCAGAGAAACTATCAGATTATTAGTGCCTAAGACATGCAGCAAAGAAGGATTTATGATATCAAAAAACCTTAATCAAAAAATCCCAGTAATCTATGCTTCTGAAAACATGCAAGCAGTTGCTTATGTATTTAAAACATTGATTAATGAAAATGCAAAACAGCCAGCATTTTATCATTTCTTGCCTGAAATGAATCACAATGAAATTAATGGCTTTAAAAAACAAGCAAAAAAACTCCATGTATTGATGATTAGAGATAAAAAAGATCATATTAAAATTAAAAAAAGAATGACAATAATTAGACAAATAATAAAACAAAGAACAGGAGTAACAGAAATACACACAAAAGGAACAAGTTTACTCGCAAGAATGTTACATACTCTTTATGTTGGAATGTTTAATTCTTATTATTTGGCATTAATGAATAAAGTAGACCCAACACCTGTTCCAGTTATCCAGGAATTAAAAGCAAAGTTAAAAGGCAAATAATTTAAACTCTAACTTCTAAGCAAGTTCATATGAAAATAGGCCTAGATATAGGTGGAACAGAAATAAAAGCAGGAATAGTAAGTAATGGCAAGGTTATCAAAAAAATAGCAGTCAAAACACAAACAAATAAAGGAAGAAAACAAGTAATACAAAACATAACAAACGCCATTAAACAACTGTTCAATAAAAATATCAAAGCAATTGGTGTAGGAGCACCAGGTCCTTTAGACTATAAAAAAGGAATTCTTGGAAAACAAGTTAATTTACCTTTATCTAATTTTAATCTTAAAAAATACATCCAGCAAAAATTCAAAGTTCCTGTTGCAATAGATAATGATGTAAATGCCTTTACACTAGGAGAAGCATTATATGGAGCAGGAAAAAAATATAACAATGTAATAGGCTTAACATTAGGCACAGGCATTGGAGGAGGCATTGTAATAAACAAAAAACTCTACCATGGCAGAGGTAATGCAGGAGAACTAGGCCACATAACAATAAAATTCGATGAAAAAATAAGAAGCAAATGTAATAATAATGGCTGTATTGAAGAATATGTATCAGCAAGAGGAATCTGTAGAAGAGCAAAAGTTAAATCTCCTTTAGAACTTTACACTCTAGCAATAAAAGGAAATAAAAAAGCAATTTCTGCCTGGAAACAAACAGGAAAATTATTAGGAATTGGAATTACAAACATAACTAACTCTTTTGATCCAGACACAATAATAATTGGAGGAAACATCTCAAAAGCATGGAAGTTCTTTTCTAAAGCAATGAATCAAGAAATCAACAAAAGAGCATTATTGAAAGGAACAAAAGTTGTTCAAACTAGATTAGGAGAAAATGCAGCAATAATTGGTGCCGCTTCTCTAGTTTAGAACATATAAAAATATAAAAATTTAAGCTAATTCTTCAAGACCAGGGAAATTATGCAATTAAATTCTATAAAATTAGAAAACATTAGAAGTTATACAACTCAGGAAATCCAATTTCCAGCTGGCTCTGTATTATTATCAGGAGATATTGGAAGTGGAAAAAGCACAATCTTATTAGCAATAGAATTTGCCTTGTTTGGGATAAGAAGAAAACACTTAACAGGAAATGCCTTGTTAAGAAATGGAAAAAATACAGGCAGTGTTGAATTAAAATTTAATTTAAACAGCAAAGAAATCATAATAAAAAGAACATTAAAAAGAGGAAAAAAAGAAACACAGCAAGACTCAGGTTACATTATAATCGATGGAGTTAAAAAATCAGCTACCCCTCAAGAACTTAAAACAATAATTCTAGACTTATTGGGTTATCCAAAAGAACTTATAAGCAAAACAAAGAACTTAGTCTATAGATATACAGTTTATACGCCTCAAGAAGAAATGAAGCAAATTCTTGTTGAAGATGAAGCAGAATTAAGACTTGATACATTAAGAAAAGTTTTTGGAATTGATAAATACAAAAGAGTAAGAGAAAACTCTCAAATAATCCTAAGACAGATTAGAGAAAACAAAAAAGAAAGCACTATAAAAATTGAAGATCTTGAAGAAAACCAAAGACAAAAATCAGAGAAATTAGAGAATATAAAAATAATTGATTCAAAAATACAAGAACTTCTTCCAAAACTACAAACAACCCAAGAAAACCTAACTAAAACAAAAGAGAATATTGAAAAAATAGAAAAAACAATTCAAGAGCAAAGAGCATTAAAACAAGAACTTAGCTTATCAGACATTGAATTAAGAAATAGATTAGAACAAAGAACAAGAAATAATAATGACTTAATAGAGCTAGAAAATCAAATAAATGCTCTTAAAAAAGAACTAGAAGGCAAAACAACAATAGACATTGAGACAATTCAAAAGAATTTAGAAGAAATAAATAAGAAAACACAAGAAAAAGAAACCAGATTAAATGAAATTAATAACTCTTTGAATGAAAACAAAATAAAAAGAATACATGCAAGAGAAGTCAAATTAAAAATTCTTAAAATAGCAAAGTGCCCAACATGCGAACAGTCAGTCAGCAAAGAACATAAAGAATCTATTCTTGAAAGAGAAAACAAGAAAATTGAGGAATTTGATAGAAATATACTAAAATTTCAAGAAGAAGCAAAATTACTGCAAAAACAAACAAATGAGCTAAGAAAAACATTTGAAGAGACTAAAAAGCAGGAAAATATCTTTCAAATTTACAAAATAAAATTAGACAACTTTAAAGAAAAAGAAAACCTAAAAACAAATATCCTATTGGCACAGGAAAAACTAAAAGAAGAAATTGGTAATATTAATGCAAAAAAGATCGAATTAAACAAAAAAATCAAAGTTGATACTGAATTAGAACAAAGCTATCAAAACTATAAAACACAACTTGAAGAATTACAAAATAAAGAAAAACAAATTGAAATTGCAAAACACGGCTTTGAAAGGGAAAAACAACATATCAAAGAGAATATCTTATCATTAGAGGAAAAAATCAAAAAGCAGCTTGAAATCAAAGCTAAATTAAAACAATTAAAAGAAATGCAGAATTGGCTTGAGAAGCAATTCATAAATCTAATGGCAGTTATAGAAAAACAAGTAATGCTTAACATTCACAAAGAATTCAATGAGCTCTTCCAACAGTGGTTTAATATCCTTATGGAAGACGAAAATCTAAATGTAAGAATAGATGAGCAGTTTACACCTTTAGCAGAACAAAATGGCTATGAAATTAATATCTCTTATCTAAGCGGTGGAGAAAGAACTTCTGCTGCATTAGCATACAGATTAGCATTAAACAAAGTAATTAATGATGTAATGGGCACAATAAAAACAAAAGATGTTCTAATTCTAGATGAACCAACAGAGGGCTTTAGTTCAGAACAACTAGACAAAGTCAGAGAAGTTTTAGAGCAAATTGGAGTAAAACAAATAATAGTTGTAAGCCACGAAAACAAGATAGAAAGCTTTGTGAATAATGTTGTTAGAATCAATAAAAATGAACATGTTAGTGAAATAATCAGTTAAGAACAAGTGGTGACTGCCAGAACGTTCTAAATCCCAGCTCACCCCCAGGCATTTAGCGCTTTGTGGCAAGCCACCCCTCAAGTAAGTATAAGAGTTCTAGCTATATATAAATTTTGAATATACAAGATATAGTTTATATTTTAGTAACCTTTTTAAAGTTAAATCACTATTAGAAAGATTTAAATATAGGAAAAAAAATTTAAACTAGAGGTGTTGATATTTGAAGAAATTTTTCCCTTTTTTCATACTGCTAATCTTGGGTTTTTCTATAGCTATTGCTGCAGATTATGATATTACTATCACACCTTCTGAAAGAAGAATTACTATGGATCAAACAGCACAATTTACAGCTACAGTAACATCAAATTCATCAAAAACAGAAAAATTTACTATAACTCTTTCTCCTGCTGAAGTTCAATGGAGCATGCTGTCTGAAATAATTATAGTAGCACCAGGCTCTCAACAAAGCGCTGATTTTATGATAACGCCTACAAAGTCTATAATTCCAGGCCCTTATGGTGTTAAAACAAACTTTAGAAGAGAATCTCCAGAAGAACTAATAGAAAAAACAGTTTTTATTAATGTTCAAAC
Source organism: Candidatus Woesearchaeota archaeon (assembly GCA_019322535.1). Classification (GTDB taxonomy): domain Archaea; phylum Nanobdellota; class Nanobdellia; order Woesearchaeales; family WJKL01; genus JAHWIM01. Next base: position 14,806 of record JAHWIM010000001.1, on the reverse strand, counting down.
AGCATCTGAAATTATCAGCAAATACAAACCATCTCTAAAAGCAGATGTAGACATGCCTGTTTCAATTACTCCAGATAAAAGATTAACAATAAGAGTTAATGTAGAAAATCAAAACGTTCTAAATTTAACTGATTTAAAAATCAAAATATCAGGCGACCTAGAAACCTTAAACACAGAAAGAACTATCAGGTTAGCGCCTTTAGAAGAAAAAGTAGTAGACTTTACATATGAATTAAACCCTCTTCAGGATCCAGGAGATTATAGGGTTTCTTTTGAATTATTAAAAGGAAATGAAACAATTGAAACCTTTTCTACAAGAATATTGACTGTTTTAGAAATAAAACCAGGCTTTGCAAAAGAAGAAAAAGAAAAACTTGGTTTTTTAAAACTATCAAAAGAATTAACCTATACTAGCAAGTCAAACGTTAAAGATACACAAGCAATCAAACTTCCAGTAAGCCTTATTGAAAAATGGTTTACTTCATCAATACCTAAAGCAAAATACTTTAAAGAAGCAGAAGAAAGATTTATCGGCTGGGATTTAGAATTAGCGCCAGGAGAAAGCAAAACAATCTTTATTACAGTAAGTTATAGGCCAATATTTTATATTATTGCTTTAATCGTGGCTGCAATAGTTCTTTACGTCTTTTATAAAAGTCCAGTAAATATTAAAAAAGAAGTATCTGAAGTAAACCTAAAAGAAGGAGGAATATCTCAGATTAGAGTAATGCTGGAAGTTAAAAACAGTTCTAAAAAATCAGTTAGCAATGTTTCTATAATCGACTATGTTCCTAATATAGCAGATGTTGAAAAAACATATATAGAAGGAACTCTAAAACCTTCAAAAACCCTCCAACATAAAGAAAGAGGAACAATTCTAAAATGGGAGTTGCCAGAATTAGCGCCAGGAGAAGAGAGGCTTGTTAGCTATAATGTAAGATCTAAGTTGTCTATATTAGGTAATTTCAAACTACCAAGAGCAAAAGTAAAATTCAAGCATAGAAAAAAAGAGCATGTCTCTTATTCTAACACAATAGGGATAAGTGCATAAGGGCAAAAACTTTATATAGAAACCTATTCTTTTTCTTCTTACCCCGCCTAGCTCAATGGCAGAGCGTTCGGCTGTAGATTAATTCACTTGTTGACTTTGCAAATGCATCAGAATGAAAACAAGTTAGCTGATCCCGGAAGGTTGCTGGTTCAAATCCGGCGGCGGGGATTCTCTAATCTTTGATTTCATCAATTTCAGCCCTTCTAAAACGAAACCTTTATAAACAAAACCAAAATCCAACCATTAAATGACGCGTCATCTTTCTATGAGGCAAAATAAAGCCTAAAACAAGCTATCTCATAGTCAGATTACTATCATGTGCCCTGGTAGTGTAGCCTGGCCTAGCACGAAGCCCTGTCGAGGCAAAAAGCTATAGTAAGGCTTCAACTCGGGTTCAAAAATCAAGCTTTTGAGCTAGAATTGAGAGTCCCGACCAGGGCGTCGGGCCGGTAGCTCAGCCTGGAATCAAAGATGGGCAATAGAGCACATCACTTTTAATGATGTGGTCGCGAGTTCGAATCTCGTCCGGCCCATTTCATTTTCATTGTGGGGAAAAATGGCAAGAAGAAAAAAGAAAAGAATCAATATACAGAAGCATATATTAATGCCAAAGCACATAAAAATAAGTGAAAAAGAAAAAAAAGAACTTCTCGAAATGTACAAAATTACAATAAAAGAACTTCCAAAAATTAGAATAGACGATCCTGCTATACAGTCATTAAAACCAAAAATAGATGATGTAATAAAAATAATGAGAAAAAGTTCAACAGCTGGAGAATCTATTTTTTACAGGCGTGTTATAAGTGAATAAACATACAGTTTTAATCAAGAAATTTTTTGAAGAACAAAGTTTTGTAGATTCCACTATAAAATCATTTAATGATTTCATAGAAAAAGAACTCCAAAATATTATTGATGAAAATAAAGAAGTAGAACCAACTATAATTCCTCCTGATGTTGAAGAATTTAAAATAAGATTTGACAAAATATGGGTGACAAAACCAGAAATAACAGAAGCAGATGGAAGTAAAAGACCAATATACCCAATCGAAGCAAGACTTAGAAAACTAACCTACAGCGCGCCTATGTATATTGAAGTAAGTGCGCATATAAATGGAGTTCAGAGAGAAAGCTTCACAACAATGATTGGCAATATTCCTATAATGCTCAAAAGTAAATTCTGCCATCTTCATAACGCTTCAAGAGAAGAATTAATCAAACGTGGCGAAGATCCAGATGACCCAGGAGGTTATTTTGTTATAAATGGAACAGAAAAAGTTCTGATAAATGTAGAAGACCTGGCTTCTAATAGATTCTTAGTTGAAAAACAAAAAGTTGGCCCTAGTGAATACATAGGAAAGATTTTTTCTGAAAAAGGCAGTTTTAAAATACCTCATACAATTGAAAAGATGAAAGATGGTATTTTTTATCTGAGCTTTACTAGGGTTAAAAGAGTTCCTTTAGTTGTCATCTTAAAAGCATTAGGTATACTTAAAGATGAAGATATAATCAACTTTATTTCTTCTAAAGAACAGTACACAGAGATTCTGCCAAATCTTTATGAGTTTATTGATATCAAGTCAGAAGACGAAGCTTTAGATCGAGTAGCAAAAAGCATAGGCATTACTCAGTCCAAAGAAATAAGAGTTGAAAGAACACAGGAAATAATTGATAAATATTTGCTTCCCCATATCGGTGTAACTAAAGAAGATAGAATCATCAAAGCACACAATCTTTGCAAATTACTAAAAAAATATGTTGATGTGACAAATGACAAAATTCCTGTAGATGACAAGGACCATTACATGAATAAAAGACTTAAGTTAAGCGGCGAATTACTAGCAGACCTGGTAAGAGTTAATTTAAAAGTTTTAATTGGCGATTTGTTATACAATTTCCAAAGAATTGTAAAAAGAGGAAAATTCCCTTCTATCAAAGTTATAATAAGAGAAAAATTACTTTCAAGCAGAATTTATTCTGCAATGGCTACTGGGTCTTGGGTTGGAGGCAGAAAAGGTATAAGCCAGAGAATACAAAGATTAAATTTCTTAGAGACAATGAGTCATCTGCAAAGAGTTATTTCACCATTATCAGCTTCGCAAGAAAATTTTGAAGCTCGTGAACTTCATGCAACACATCTAGGAAGACTTTGTCCGATCGAAACTCCAGAAGGAACAAACATTGGCTTAAGAAAAAATCTCAGCCTTTTATGCAAAATATCTCCTGAATCTGATGAGATAGGGGTTCTAAAACAACTAAAACAAATGGGAGTTAAGTCCATAAAATGACAGATGTATATTTAAACAACAAACTTGTAGGAGAAATTGAAGATCCGCAAAATTTTGTAAACCAATTAAAAGGAGATAGAAGAAAAGGAGCTATAACTTCTAATTTAAATGTTTATTATAATGAAAAAGCAGACCAAATAAATATTGAAACCGGTAAAGGCAGAGCGAGACGGCCTTTAATCGTTGTAAAAGGAGGAATTCCTTTACTCAATGAAAAACATATTAAACAGCTTGAAAAAGGAGAGATAAATTGGACAGACCTTTTGCAGCAAGGGATTATAGAATTTTTAGATGCTGCTGAAGAAGAAAATACATTAGTTGCTTTTTCAGAAAAAGAATTAACAATAGAGCATACTCATCTTGAAATCAGCCCATTAGTTATGCTTGGTTTAGCTACTTCTTTAGTTCCTTATTCAAATCACAGTCCGCCTACAAGAATAAATATGGGAAGCAAAAATCAGAAACAAGCACTTGGTTTTTATGCTACTAATTTTTTAATAAGAATGGATATGGATGTTAATCTTCTTCATAATCCACAACTCCCAATTGTTCAATCAACAATGCATGAAATCTATAAAGATAATAAACATCCAGCAGGCCAAAATATTATAGTTGCTATAATGAGTTATGAGGGATATAATATGGAGGATGCAATTATTCTAAATAAAGCCTCTATCGACAGGGGAATGGGCAGAAGTTCTTACTACAGGCCAAGTATTGCAGAAGAGTTAAGGTATAGTGGTGGTCTTACAGATGAAATTAGTATTCCTGATAAAGATGTTAAAGGATATAAAAGTGAGCAGGATTATAGGTTATTAGAAAAAGACGGAATTATTTATCCAGAAGCCCAGGTTGCAGAAGGAGACGTTGTTATTGGGAAAACCTCTCCTCCAAGATTCTTAAGCAGTTTGGATGAATATAATCTCACAGCAGCAACACGAAGAGAAAGTTCAGTCTCTTTAGCTCACGGAGAACAAGGAATTATAGATTTTGTTCTTTTAACAGAAAACAATGAAGGAAATAAACTTATTCAGGTTAGAATAAGAGACCAAAGAATTCCTGAAATAGGAGACAAATTCACAAGCAGACATGGTCAAAAAGGAATTATTGGCTTGATTGTTCAAGAAGCAGATATGCCTTTTACAGCTTCAGGTATAACGCCTGACCTAATTTTCTCTCCACACGGAATTCCAAGTAGAATGACTATTTCACATATGGTTGAAATGATTGCAGGAAAAGTTGGTGCTTTATCTGGAAGATATATTGACGGCACAACATTCCACTCAGAACCAGAAGAAGAGCTAAGAAAAGAATTGCTTTCCTTAGGCTTTAGGGAAAATGGAGCTGAAACACTATATAATGGCCAAACAGGCAAGCAATACCAGGCAAGAATTTTCATAGGAAGCCTATATTATCTTAAACTCAAACATATGGTAGCAAATAAAATTCATGCTAGAGCAAGAGGACCAATACAACTACTAACAAGACAGCCAACAGAAGGCCGTGCAAAAGAAGGAGGACTGCGATTAGGAGAAATGGAGAAAGACACCTTTGTTGCACATGGTACTAGTTTACTGCTTAAAGAAAGATTTGATTCAGACAAAACAATAGTTCCTATTTGCGAAAACTGCGGCTTAACAGCAATCTATGATGCTTATAAAAATAAAAGCTATTGTTCAATGTGTGGAGAAAATGTAGAAGTCAGCAACATAGAAGTAAGTTATGCATTTAAATTAATCCTGGATGAATTCAAATCATTATGTATCTATCCAAAATTGGAGTTAAAAAATAAATACTAAAAATGGAAGAAGAAATTCATGTCCAATATGTGCACAAGATGGTTGATGGTCTTATTTTTGGAGTCGCTAGTCCACAATTAATTAAGAAAATGGCTTCTGCAAAAGTAGTAACTCCAGAACTTTATGATAAAGAAGGTTATCCAGTTGACGGAGGCTTGATGGACATAAGACTTGGTGTAATTGATCCAGGTCTAAGATGCAAAACCTGTGGCTCTAAATTAAAAGAATGCATTGGTCATTTTGGATATATAGAATTAGCAAGGCCAGTTATTCATGTCAAATTTATTACTATAATCTTAAATATTCTTAGATCAACATGTAAGGAATGCGGCAGAATATTAATTCCTGAGAATAAAATTGAAAGAGCAAAAAACAAGTTAGTAAAAGTAGAAAGAGAAGAAGGAATGAAATCAAGACTGTCTGCTATTAAAGATATAATCTCAAATTTAAAGACAATAAATAAATGTCCTCATTGTAATGCAAGACAGGGTAAAATAACAATAGCAAAACCAACAACTTTCTTAGAGAATGAAAAAAGAATAAGCCCTATTGAGGTTAGAACAAGATTAGAAAAAGTGCCAGATGATGATCTTGAAGTCTTTGGCATCAATGCAAAAGCAGCAAGACCTGAATGGATGGTTCTTACTATATTGCCAATACCCCCTGTAACCATGAGGCCTTCTATAACTCTAGAAACAGGAGAGAGGAGTGAAGATGATTTAACCCATAAATTAGGAGATATTGTAAGGATTAACCAGAGATTATTTGAAAATATAAATGCTGGTGCTCCAGAAATAATCATTGAAGATTTATGGGATTTACTACAGTACCATATTACAACATATTTTGACAATAATATTGCTCAGCTGCCTCCAGCAAGACACAGGTCAGGCCAGCCGCTTAAAACACTAACAGAGAGAATCAAGAGCAAGGAAGGCAGGATAAGACATAATCTTGCAGGCAAGAGAACAAATTTCTCTTCTAGAACAGTTATCAGCCCAGACCCAATGCTTCATTTGGATGAGGTAGGTATTCCAAAAATTGTTGCCATGAAACTTACTGTTCCAGAAAGAGCTACCTCTTGGAATTTAAATTATTTGAAAATATTTTTAGAACAAGGCCCTAAAAAGTATCCTGGAGCTAATTATATAGTAAGGCCAGACGGCAAAAAGAAAAAAATAACAGAAGAAACACAAGAACAATTAATAGAAGAAGTTAAACCAGGTTATATTGTTGAAAGACACCTTATGGATGGAGATATAGCTCTTTTTAACAGACAGCCTAGTTTGCACAGAATGAGTATGATGTGCCACAGAGTTAGAGTACTTCCAGGAAGAACATTCAGACTTAATCCAGCTGTTTGTCATCCATACAACGCTGATTTTGATGGAGACGAGATGAATATTCACATCCCTCAAACAGAAGAAGCAAGAGCAGAAGCAGAGGTTTTAATGCAAGTCCAAACACAATTAATTTCTCCAAGATATGGTTTAAGCGTAATCGGCTGCATTCAAGATGCAATAAGTGGAAATTATATCCTAACAAAAAAAGAAAAAATACTTAGAAATACAGTAATAGATCTTTTACTTGGAGTTGGAATAAATGATTTCTCTAGACTTCCAAGAAGACAAACAGTAACAGGCAAAGAGATTTTTTCAGTAGTTCTTCCTGAAGATTTTAATTTCAAAGGCAAAGATAGGTCTGGAAATGATGTTATAATTAAAAATGGCGAACTTATAAAAGGAGTAATGGATAAAGGAAACCTGGGAGAAGGCGCTGGTCTTATGCTGAGAAATCTGCATAAAAAATATGGAGAAAAAGCAACAATAGAAATCTTAGGAAATATATTTAGACTAGGAATAAAATCCCTATTGAAATTTGGATTTACAACAGCAATATCAGATACAGACCTTCCTGAAGAAGCAAGTCAAAAAATTAAAGATAGCTTAACAAAAGCTGAAGAAGATGTTCATAATTTCATAAACTTATTTTCTCAAGAAAAACTAGAAGTATTTCCAGGAAGAACAGCAGAAGAAACACTTGAATTAAAAATCCTAGAATTATTGAATAGAACAAGAAATAAAATAGGTGAGATAGTAGCACAATACATAAATAAAAAAACAGGCAGCTCAATAATGTCAGATAGCGGAGCTCGTGGTGGTCCATTGCCTTTAGCTCAAATGGCTGCTGTTGTAGGACAGCAAGCTCTAAGAGGCAAAAGAATTGAAAAAGGATATTCAAATAGAACCCTTTCTTGCTTTAAGAAAGGAGACCTAAGTCCTGCTGCAAGAGGATTTATTAAAAATAGTTATAAATCAGGAATGACGCCTCATGAATATTTTTTTGGAGCAATAACAGGAAGAGACAGTTTAATGGACACTGCTTTAAGAACTCCAAAATCAGGTTATCTTTACAGAAGATTGGCAAATGCAATGCAAGACTTAAAAGTAGAATATGATCAAACAGTCAGAGATGCAAGCGGAAGAATAATCCAATTCAAATATGGAGAAGATGGAGTAGACGTTAGCAAAAGCGAGAATGGAGAAATTAATGTTCAAAGGATTATAGATAGTTTGAGGTAAAAATGGTCAGAATACCTAAAGAATACGAAGAAAAAATGCCTTTAAAACTAGTCAATGAACTAAAAGAAAAGATTAAAGGCCTTTCTGATTCAAAAGCAAAAAAAGTAATTGAAAAAACACTTGAAGAATTTTCTAATGCACAAACAGAACCAGGTGAATCTGTTGGTTTAGTTTCTGCTGAGAGCATTGGCGAACCAGGCACACAAATGACACTTAATACATTCCACTTTGCTGGTGTTTCTGAAATGAACATTACAGTTGGTCTCCCAAGAATTATTGAAATTCTTGACGGAAGAAAAGCCATTGCAACACCAATGATGGAAATATTCCTAAAAAGCCCTTATAATAAAGGTACAAAAATCAAAGAAATAGCTTTGTCAGTAAAAGAAACAGTAATGAAAGATATTATGGTTGAATTTGCAGTGAATATAGCAGAAGCAAAAGTTGAAGTAAAATTAAATAAAGAAAAAATTAAAGAATTAAGTATAACTCCTGGCAATATAATCTTTGCTTTAAAAAAACAATTTAAAGGAACCAATATAAACAAAAAAGAAGATGTTTTAATCATAAAATCAAGAAAAAAAGAAGAAAGGATAAATGAAGTATATAAAATAAAAGAAAAGCTAAAAAATGTTTATATAAAAGGTGTAAAAGGAATCAGACAAGTCCTGCCTGTTAAAAGAGGAGATGAGTTTATCATAATTACAGCAGGTTCAAACCTTGCTGAAGTTATGCAATTAAAAGAAGTTGATGAAACAAGAACTACAACCAATGCTGTTGTTGAGATTAATGATTCTTTAGGAATAGAAGCAGCAAGACAGGCAGTAATAAATGAAGTTTTTAAAGTTATTGAAGCTCAAGGTTTGAATGTTGATATGAGGCATATAATGCTGGTTGCAGATGCAATGTGTAATGGTGGAGATTTAAGAGGAATAACTAGATATGGGATAGTAAGTGAAAAAGCATCTGTTCTTGCAAGAGCAAGTTTTGAAACTCCTCTAGTGCATATAATAAACGCTGCTTTGATTGGAGAAGTTGATAAATTAAACTCTGTTGTTGAAAATGTTATGCTAAATCAAGCTATTCCAGTTGGAACAGGTTTGCCTGGCTTAATTACAAAGGTTAAAAAATGACTAATTCAATTACTGATGTAAAAAAAGCCTTGAAAGAAGGAAAAGCAGTTATTGGTACTGAACAAACCCTTAAAAACCTAAAGCTTGGAAAAGTTGCAAAAGTTTTCTTAACCTCAAATTGTCCAGCAGATGTTAAAAAAGACATTAAATATTATAGTAAACTAGCTAAAGCTGAAGTTGTTCAATTAAAACAACCGAATGATGAGTTAGGAGCGCTTTGTAAAAAACCTTTTTCTATTTCTGTTCTGTCTGTAATTAAAGGTGCATAATTTGACTAAAATTAAGTATGATGTAAACACTATGAAATTTATTTCTCTTTTTGAATCTATTACAGGAGCTGCTCTTAAAGATTGTTTTGAACAAAACAGCAGATTAATATTTGTAGTCAAACAAGGAGAAATCGGAAAAGCAATTGGAAAAAGAGGTCTGAATATAAAAAAACTTGAAAGAGTCTTAAGAAAAAAGATTAAAATAATTGAATTTAATCCAGAACTTTTACAGTTTGTCCAGAATATCGTTTTTCCTTCAAAAGTAAAAGAAATAAAACAAGAAGATAGTACAGTAATAATCACACCACCTGACTCTGAAACAAGAGGATATTTAATCGGCAAAAGTGCTGTTAATCTTAGAAACACAGAAGAAATTGTTAAGAGGTATTTTGATATCACAGAAATCAAAGTTATTTGATTTCTGGGACACAAAAAATACCCTGTATTTTTTTGTGTAAAGAAAATAAGAGTTGTTTAACCACAATCAATGAAAAAATAAATTTTTTCAAGGTCCCGAAAACGTTTCGTTTTCGTAACCTTTATAAATAAAATGTTAATCCTAGAGGACATATGGCTAAAAAATCTAAAGGCTTAGGAACAGGAAAAAAACTTAAAAAAAGAAGAAAAATAAGTAAATGGCACGCTAGAAAATATGTCAGAAGAACTTTAAGATTAAAACAAAAATCAGACCCATTAGAAGGATCTTCTCAAGCAAAAGGAATTGTTTTAGAAAAAGTTCAATTAGAAGCAAAACAGCCTAACTCTGCGATGAGAAAATGTGTTAGGGTTCAGCTTATAAAAAATGGGAAGCAAGTTACTGCATTCTGTCCAGGAGATGGTGCTACTAAGCTTATCGATGAACACGATGAAGTTATGATAGAATGTATTGGCGGTAAAATGGGAAGAGCAAAAGGAGATATTTCAGGAGTTAGATGGTGTGTTAAAAAAGTTAATGATCAAAGTCTGCCAGCTTTATTAGCAGGCAAGATAGAAAAAGCTAGAAAATAAAATGATTAAAACATTTAATAGATGGGATACAGAAGGAATTAAAGTAACAGATAAAGGATTACAAAATTATATTAATTTAGCACCAAAAATTGTTCCAAAAACAGGAGCAAGATATGCTGGAGCAAGATTCCATAAATCAAGGACATTTATTGTTGAGAGATTAATAAATAAAGTTATGATTCCAGGCCATAAATCAAAAAAACATTTTAGATCAAGCAACCATATGACTGGAAAATCAAATATTGCTTATAAAATTGTTGAAAAAACATTTAAATTAATTGAAAAAACAACAAAACAAAATCCAATTGCAGTTTTTGTAAAAGCTTTAGAAAATGCTGCTCCAAGAGAAGAGATAATAACAATAGAATATGGTGGAGCAAGATATCCAAAAGCAGTTGAGTGCGGTCCTCAAAGAAGAATTGATATTGCTTTAAGATATTTCACACAAGGATCTTATCAAAAAAGCTTTAGGAATAAAAAAGCAATTGAAGAATGCCTAGCAGATGAAATTGTTAATGCTTATAATCTATCACAAAATAGTCTAGCTATTTCTAAGAAACTAGAGCTTGAAAGACAAGCTGATGCTTCTAGATAAATCAGAAACATTTAAATAAAACTGATATCTTCTCATTTTTTATGAATTGTTTTAGTTTAAATCAAAACATGAAAATTGATTCTGCTAAATATAAGACTAAGACAATGAAGAAGCAATAAGCTTCTCATTTTTTCTTCAAATCCTCTAAAATTTAAGGGGTTTCTAAAAAATGAGTTCAGCCAATAAAAACACCAATAGGGAAAAATATATCATTAAGATAGGAGGGAGAATAAAATGATAGAAGATATAGTAAGCAAATTTGGAGGGAGCAGCTTAGCAAATGCCAGGCAGATTGATGCAGTTAGAGAAATAGTTGAATCTGATCCAAGAAGAAGATTTGTTGTTTTGTCTGCTCCAGGAACTGATGATGAACATAAAACAAAAGTTACTGATTCTTTACTTAATATAGCTACAGATGGAGAACATTTTAGGAAAAAAGGAAAAAGCATTTCTGCAAAAGAAAGCCATGATTATGTAGTAAATAGATTTGGAAGAATAATTACTGATTTAGGAATAGAAGGAAATGATTTGATGGAGAATTTAAGAAGAGATCTTCAAAATCCTATTGAAGGGAAGAAAAGAGCAGACTTTTTTGCTTCAAGAGGAGAACATTATCATGCTCAGATAATTGCGAGATATTTTAAGAAAAGAGGGCTTTCTGCAATTGTCAGACTTCCAGAAGATGTTGGATTATTTGTTTCAAATAATTTTGGAAATGCAAAGGTATTGCCTATAAGTTATAGCAATCTGGAAAAATTAAAATTGGAACAAGGCATTGTAGTATTTCCTGGATTTTATGGAATAACTGAAGATAAAGATGTTGCTGTATTTTCCAGAGGAGGATCTGATTTAACAGGAGGAGAACTAGCATTTGCTATTAATACTTCTTTATATGAAAACTGGACAGATACAGACGGTATTTATCAAGCAGATCCTAGACTTATAACAGACGCAAAAGTTATTCCAAGATTGACTTATAAAGAAATCAGAATATTAGCTGCAAAAGGATTTAATGTGTTTCATTATGGAGCAATGCTTAATTGTAAGAATAGGAACATTCCTATAAATGTAAGAAATACTAATAATCCATCTGCTCCTGGAACAATGATTGTCTCTGAGAGAGTTCCTGAAGAAACAGTAGTTGGTATAGCAAGACTTGATGATGTTGCTTCAGTGTATATTGAAAAAGATATGATGGATGAAGAGATAGGATTTACTCATGACTTATTAAAGATATTTAAGGAGTATGAGGTTTCTACTCATCACTATCCAACTGATATAGATGATATAGCTGTTCTTGTAGCTCAAAAAGATTTAGTGGGAAAAGCAAACGATGTTAGAGCAGCAATAGAAAGAAGAATGAACCCAGATAGAATAGAGATGACTTATAATCTTTCAATTGTATCTCCAGTAGGAATAGGAATGAAAGGTCACCCAGAAGTTGAAGCAATAGCTACAACAGCGTTAGCAAAAAGAAGCATAGTTCCTATAGTTTCAACCAAAAGCCCTGCACAAATAAGCCACATCTTTGCTGTAGAAGGATACAATGCAGATAATGCTTTGCATGCACTCTATGATGCATTTTTAATGTAAGGTATACAATTAAAACCATAACCTTTTTATATTTCTTTTATTTCATACATAAAGTGAGCGGATTGTTTTAGGTTAGTGCTCCAATGCTTTGATTCTAAACTTTTCGACTAAACTCTAAAAAGAGGATAGTCAGAGGTAGAGAAGATGGAATATAAAAAAGGACTTGTAGAAATAGTACAGGCAGAAAAAGCAAAAAGATGCACTAGCTGCAATAGGGAAGTACAACAACCAACTGAAATTAAAAAAGCTGGAAAAGTAGTTGGGAGTTATGGATCAAAGTGTATAATACCTGCTTCAGAGAAAGTAATCAAAGCAAATGAAGCAAGCACTTTTGGAGTAATTCTGCCAGGATTAGATTTTGTAGATTATTTCAAAAGACCTAAGGTAAGAGATATAAGACAATTTGAAAGAGTTGAACCAAAAGGAGACAGAAGAACTCAAGTTCTAGACGCTTTTCTTCGTTTAAAGAATGGACAATATCTCCATGTACCTGCAGAAACAGAGTTAGTAATAGACATAAAAAACTGGAGAAAAAAAGGCTATTTTATTCAAGCAGGCCTTCCTACTATAGAAGAAATAAATAGAAGAGGATTAACACCAAGAGAAGTTGCAAGAAGATATATTGGAAGAGACTTTCTTGCATACGCTGGTTTAATGTATTTCAGCAAAGCAGACAATCGCAATAGGGTATTCTCAGTAATTTCTATGATAGAAGGAAGAAAGATAGCTTACTTATGCAGTCAAGAAGAAATAGAAGAAAAAATAGAGATAGAAAGTGACCAAGGACCAAATAAAATACTCTGGGTTCCTTCAACAACAAGAAAAGGAGAATATCATCAAGTAAAATTAAAGAATCTTTCAGTAGATGAAAAAAACAAATATAGCAGAGCATTTGAATTTGATTTTGTAAGTACAAGTGAAGATGCAATGTATAATAACCTTCCATGGAGCAATGCAAACATGCCAAATGGACGTTATTATAGATTCCCGCCAGCAAGACCAGACAAGTTTGCATGGGCAGCTGTAGAATATCTTATGTCTAGGCCAGATAATGATGTTTTAGTAGACCCAAGACCAGTTATCCCATCTGACTTAGCATGTAAGCTAGAGAACAGATTATTATATAGGGCAGTTCATGGCTCTGAGCTATTGGATGGACAGGAAATAGAAGTACAACTATGGATGGCTGCAAACAAAAGAGCATTAGGTTACGATAAGATGTTCAAAAGTTAAGCTCTTTCGCAAACCTTAAAAACCCTTTTTCTTTCTTTTTTATACATGAAGGGGCTATTTATAGAAGCAAAATACACTGGAAATATCAAACCAGTTATAGGGAAATCTTTAAAATTATTACCAAAAAAAGTTGGTTTAGTTACAACAATACAGCACAAACATCAATTAAAACAAATCAAAGAAATAGTTGAAAAAGCAAAAAAGAAAGCAGTCATTGGAGGACAAATTCTTGGCTGCGATGTTAGCGCTGCAAAAAAGATAAAAAATAAAGTTGATGCATTTCTTTACATAGGCTCAGGAGAATTCCACCCATTAGGTGTTGCTTTAGAAACAAATAAAAAAGTAATTGTTGCAAATCCATTGAGCAATGAAGTTAGTGAACTAAAAAAACAAGACGTTGAAAACTATAAGAAAAAACAAAAAGGTGCTTTAATTAAATTTTTATCTTCTAAAACAGTGGGAATACTAGTCAGCTTAAAGCCAGGCCAGCAAAAACTTGAACAAGCACTTGGCTTAAGGAAAAATTTAAAAAATAAGAAAGCATACATTTTTATAGCAGATACGCTTGATTTAAACCAGTTAGAGAATTTTCCTTTTATTGAATGTTGGATAAATACAGCATGTCCTAGGTTGGTTGATAAAACAAGGGGAATAGTAAATTATGAAACCATCAGAAGATATATCTGATAAATCTGATAAAAAAGAGGAAGAAGAATGGATTGAAATAAAATTACCTAGTTCTCAACCTAAAGAAACCAATGAAGAGAATGAAGAGATCAAAAGCGAAGAAGAATAAAGTTTGTTTTTTCTAATCTAAAAATGGCTAAAAAACCAGAACTGATAAGCCCAGCAGGAGATTGGATCTCGTTAAGGGCAGCAGTTCAAGCAAAAGCAGACGCTATTTATTTTGGATTAAAAGAATTTAATATGAGAGCAACTGCTAAGAATTTTAAACTATCAGAATTAAAAAAAGTTGTTGATATTTGCCATAAAAATAAAATCAAAGCATATCTCACATTAAATACAATTGTTTATGAAAATGAATTAAATAAAATAAAAGACATTCTAAAAAAAGTCAAACAAGCAAAAGTTGATGCAATACACGCATGGGACATGTCTGTTATAGCAGAAGCAAATAAACTGAAAATTCCCATCCATTTAAGTACACAAGCTTCTGTTTCAAATTCAGAAGCTGCAAAATTCTATAAGAAATTAGGAATTAAAAGAATAATTTTAGCAAGAGAATGCAACCTTA
>JAHWIM010000021.1 GCA_019322535.1 Candidatus Woesearchaeota archaeon | reverse complement strand
GTAAGTTACATCAAGGAATTTTAGGAAAGTACAATCTACCTTCTGAAATTTTTTTAGAATGGATAGACGCTAAAGGTCTTGAAAAAACTCTTGACAAGACTTACATCCCAACTTCACAAAGAGAAATAGTAATGAAAAGGCTCATATATACTGCTTTATATTCATGTGTCAATGAGATAGATTCTGCAATATTTATGCCTGGCGGATCTTATGTAAAATTATCACATGATTCTCCATTTTATCTTCATCCTACAAAGGCAATTACACTGAAGAAAATGGCTAGGGATTTTGCTATTAATCAGGTTGTGAAAGCCTGGGTAAATAAAAAAAATTGGGAAGATAGCAAATACATAGATAGGCCAAGACTAGCAAAAAGAATGGGCATAAAAGTTAGAGGTGGACCTCTAGGAATATCTGTTTGGTATAGAGATGCTGTATTCCAGTTCAAGAGAAAAAAAGGTAGGGGTGTTGAATATATCACTACAACTACAGCTAACTTACCTGGTGCAATTTTTTATGTAAATCACTTTCATAAGGGTGCAAAAAAACTTTTACAAGGTGAATAAAAATGGCAACAGAGATGGGCAGACGTGGATTTCTAGCAAAAGCAGCGTATGGTGCTGCAGGAATTACTGTATTAGGTTGTTCTGAAAAAGAAGAAAGAGCTCCATCATATGATAATGTTGCAGAAGTTGCAAAATACCTTAAAACAAATTTGCCTCAATTAGATATTTCTGATTTTAAAGATAATGGAGGAAAATTAGTATATGTATTTCCTGATGTTCATTGCACATCTGAGCATGCCAAACACTTATGGTATATTAGAAGATTAAATGAATTAATGGGTCTTGATCTTGCAGGAAGAGAAGGATATAATGAAGGAGAAGTGACAACTAAAACTATTGCAGAAGAGGTTAAAGAGCTAATACAAGAGAAAGGAGGAATTCATCAATTAGCAGAGAATGAGGCAAGAGGTTCAGGTAAAGATGTTAAGGTAGTAAAAACTCCTTATGATTTTATTCAAGTATCTCCATTAAGCAAATTAGCATTCGACAATGATGGTATAACTCTTGTTGGACTTGAGGATGATGCTACAACAGAAAAGAGTGTAAAGATTTTTTCTCTTAAATTCTGGTATAGAACTTATTTTGAAGTTGCAAAACCTCTTTATGAAGATGAAAAAGGCATTAAAGATTTGGAAAGAAGATTAAAATCCTACCAAGATGGAACAAGGATTAGAGAGATTGATGAAGGAGAACTGCCTGAAGAAAGAGCAGAAAATGAGAGACAATTCCAAGCATTAGAAGAAGCAAAAAAATTGCATGCAAAAGACTTAGAAGATAGATCACCTGCTTTGAAAGAAATAAGAGCTAAGATGGATGATTTAAGAAAAGGATTAGAATTTGATCTTCCGGATTATAACGAAGGTATTAGAGATGCTTCTTCAGAAACAGATACTCTATTTGGTAAAGCTATTGAAAAAGCTGAGGACTATGTTAAATTAAATGTTAGAAGCGAAGATGCTGCAAGAATCATGGTTGATGAAATGAATAAAAGAGCAGCAGACCAAGGAGCACTTGTGTATGGTCTGGCTCATCTTAATCAGATTAAAGAGGCACTTGATGCAAGAAAGGTCTCTTATTTGGTAATCAGAAGTGAAGCAGAAAAAGAAGTTGATCAAAAATTAGAAGCTCTTTTGAAAAAACTTGATGAATTAGAATCAAAAAAAGCTGAAGGAAAATGACAGAAATAACAAGAAGATCATTCCTTGGAAAAGCTGCAGTCGGAGGAGCAGCTGTTACAGTGGGTGGTGTAGCTGCAGTAAGATACTGTACAAGACCAATTCCTTCTATCGATGATGTAGATGCTGTTGCAAGTTATGCTAATGATAGAATACTTAGCGTAATAAGAGCAAAGCAGAACGGACCTATGCTGCTATATTTACTTAGAGATGTGCATAATTCAAAAGTTCATTCAATACATTGTGAAACAATTAAAAGCCTAAATCAATATTTTGGGGCAAATCTAATTGGGCTTGAAGGTCATGTTGGTATTAGTACTAAAGAAACTGCGCTTGAATATTTTAGTATGCTCAGAGATACAGGGATAATTCATCCTCTTGAAAAAAACTCTGCTGAGGACCAGGACAGAAAACCTAGAAAAATCACAACTTTAGATGAATTTCTTGAAATAGATCCTGTCAAGCAATTTTGTTTTGATGATAGATATATTGTAACAGGATTGGCTGATGAAGAGACTCGCAGGATAAGCGACCCTTTGTCAAAATTGGATAAGCTAACCACAATGTATGTTAGGCTTAGCTGTATCTTAACAGAAAAGAGGATCTATGCAGAAGATGGTGGAGTTAGAGAAAAGAGGATCTATGAAAAAGTCAAACAAAAAGTTGAGCCAACTCTTAAGAAATTCAGAAAGGGTATGGAAGAAAGAATTGCAAAATTAGGGCTAAAATATCCGCTTCCAGATATTGATGCTGTTGAAAGTCCATATCACCCTCCTGGAGCAAAATTCCAAGACGCATTACAAGTATACTGGGAGCCAATAAAAATGGGCCAAAGAAGCAAGGACGCTGTTCACAAAGCAAAATATTGGATGGAACAGTTTAAACTAAAGCAATGTTGTGCGATTTTTGGAGCACGTCATAACCAGCAAATCACAGATGAATGTGATAAAGTAGGTATTTCATACATTGTTTTTTAATGGTATTTGTTACTACTTATTAGGGGCTACAAACCGAAAGCTTTATATATTAGTAGTACTGAGTAGCACTATATGAAGCATAAAATTAGTATTTCAGTGGATAAGGCAACTATGCTTAAGATATTTGATGCTATAAGAAGCAAGCAGTTCAGAAATAGATCTCATGTTATTGAATATGCTGTAAACAAGGTGATTAAATAATGATATCAGATACAGCAATAAGCAAATTAAAGAAGATTATAGCAGAACTTAATAAGTATGAAAAAGCTTTATCAAGATTTGATGATAAAACTAAGTCAATATATACTCAAAGAGCAAAAGATATTAAAAATATAAGGGAAAAAAGAGTACAATTTTTTCTTGATGCTATACTTTCTAGTGACAGAAGAATATGGGAAGCATATCAAAGATTAAATCCTCCTGTAAAATCTGCTGCTAACCGTTGGAATGAATTTGAAAACCAAGCAAGATCTATTGCAGAAGAATATTTTAAACATGCAGACCATCAAGATAATAAAACTCTTGCAGAAGAATTGCTTCAAAAAGCAGGAGTAAGAGAAGGATTAGAAGATTATGCAAATCAAATTACAGAAAAAGCTCAAAAACTTTTAGATTTAAATGGTGGTTATGGTTCTGTTGGTGTTGTTGATATTGGAGATTCAGCTGTTAAGATTTTAACAAAAAGCCAGCTTGAAACAGAATTAGATGTTTATGAATTATTAAAATGGACAAAATCAGAAGATAATATTCCTAAATATTTAGATCATAAAGCAAATGAACAAATTGGCTTAATGAGATTAGGAAAATATCCAAAATATCCTGCTTCTTTAGAGAGAATGTTAAGAAATCCAACTAGTGAAAACAGGCAAGCTTATATCAAAGAAACATTAAAAGCACAAGCTCAATTCCATGCTGATTTAACAAGAAGAGCAAAAGAAACAGGAAAATATGATAAATTTACAACAGGACAAGGTTATAATACAAACTCAAACCCTAATTTAGAATTACTTACAGATCCTTTAGAAAATAAGAGAATATTCAGTTATTTCAAAAGAACAAAACCTTCAAAACATGCAATAGCTGAAGCAATAAAGATTGCTAGAGAAGTAACTAGAATTATTGCAGAAGAAAGTGATTGTCTAATACATGGAGACTGGAAACCTGAAAATGGATTAATATATGATTTCTCTGATGTAAGAAAAGGAAATGAACTAGAAGATATTATGAGATTTATGACAAGCTATGTTGTTGGAGCAACAAAACAAGAAGCAAGAGATGCTGTTAATACTTATATTAATTTTAGAAGTGAAGTTGATAATGAATTTGCAGAAAATAAAGCAAAACATGAAAGAATGAGAAAATATGCAGATTTGTTTTATACATTTAAGACTTCATTATATTCTTTATGGGCAAACAAAAGAGACTTAAGAATTCCAGAGAAGAAAGCTGAAAGAGAGTTTTATGTTAGCAGATTAAAAGAGGCTGCTTAAGGTGAATAGAAATGGCTGCTTAATCTTCAACAATAGTTGTCAGAAATCTAGCTATTGCAGAATGGATGTAACTTCTTATTTTCAAAGTTAAAGCTAATAATACAGGATCTACTCCTTTTGTCTTGAATAATTTGTAGAATTTATCATTCTTATACCATTCTTTTCTCATCTTAAACCTGTCTGATAATACTGTTATGCCTGCTTTTCTGTCTTTTCTTAAATAAACATGATATGATTTGTCAACTAAATCCTTTAAAAAAGTTAAAAGCTCTTTTAGTTTAGCAGATTTTTCTGGTTTATTATTTTCTATGTACTGCCCCATATGCCATAATGCTCCTGATATCTTTTCAATATTTAATATAAAAGTATATTCGTCACATTTTTCTTTTTTGCCAATCTTTTCTACATTTATTGCTCTCATGCAGTATTCTCTTGATTTAAGGTTGTTTTTTCTCATATCTTCTATATTGATGAAATTAAAAGAATTTCCATTAAAAAAACCAATTATTTCATCAAACATTAATTTAATTGTTAAGAATATCTTTTTCACAAAAAAATCAAATTCTTCTGCATTGACAGGAGTAATGCATCTTAGAGTTATTACATTATTATCAAAATTTTCTATTTCTAGTCCAACAAAGAAATCAACAGCTTTCTGAACTTCATGCATTGTCATTGGATTCTTAAGATTGATTATTATTTTATTATATCCTGCTCTGTACAAAGAACCAATTACAGACCTTATTGTAGAATTATCTTCTAATTCAATCTCTACTGACTTTAATTCAGGATGCGCTTCTGAATCAATTATAACTTTGCCGCTTTCTATATCTATGTTTACTTCATCACCTTGTTTTAATCCTTTTTGCTCTATCCATTTGATTGGCAAAGTCAACGTGTATGATTTATGCTGCTGTATTATTCTTCTTTTCATAGAAGGTAGTAAGATTAGGTTATTTATAAATGTTGTGAAAAACTATTCTGAATATTCATAATAGGCAATAACTATTTATTTAACTATTTAATATTACTTTTTATCACAACTAAGTGATAAATGAATTGGAAGGAATTCTAAATTCCTTCTTATTCACCCTCAAAATAAAAGTAAAAAAAACAAAAAAAAGGTGATAAAAAATGCCAGCAAAAACACCAGGAACAAATGTAGAACGTAAATTAGTGTATGAATCAAATAGAATTGTACCTCAAGAAAACAGCCAAGATCCAGCCTATGCATCATGGATGAATGTAACAAAAGTAACTGTTACTCTTGAAAGAGATGGTTCTTTTATCAATGAAGGATATAGCATTTCTCAAGGAGGATGTTATAATAGAATAAAATTAGGACAAGCTAGTGATAATGATCTAGAAAAAGCAATGAACAAAGCAGAACAGATGGTAAAAGATGAAGCTGCTAAAGAAAGCTCATTGGATCTTATTGATCAGCCTAGAGGAACAATAAAGACACCTAATGCTGATTGTTTTCTTTTAAGTTATAATTATGATCCTGAAAAACATGTTTATGTTGTAACATTCATACAAGATAAACCAGGTCAAGATCATGATCCTACACAGCTTGATACTGGAGTTTACAAACCTTCAGCTGATAACAGCAGAATGGAATACAGAGTACTTACAGAAGAAGAAGATGCAGAAGAAACTTCTAAATTAATTCTTGAGGATATCAAAGACGCATCAAAACCATCAAAAGAAAAGATAGCTAGGCATGATCCTTCAGATAGCTTTCTTAGATATTTAATAGAAAGGCAGAAAAGATTTCTGAAAAAGAAAGATGAATAAAAATGGAAAATATGCCTCAACTAATTGTAGAAATGATTTTAGAATTAGACTTAAAAGCTCAACAAAGAGAAGCAAGATACCAAAAAGCAGTAGAGAATATAGTTGGTGCAGCAGATTCTTTTAGGAAAGGCAAAGAGTTTGAAGACATTGCAGAAGAAGTAATGCAGGGTTTAGATGATACTCCAGAACTTGCTCTTGAAGTTCTTAAGTGGTGGCCAGCAGATAAAGTAGAGCCTTATGAATCAAGATTAGTTGATGCTATTGCTGATAATCCTAGATATTGTTATTTAGCTGGTCTTAGTGTTGGTCACTTAACAACTGGTGGATTTAAAGATGAATCTTTTGAAAGACAAGGAGAAAGATTAGTTCAAATTCTTGAAAGACATCCAGATCTTAGTCACGCTGCTGTATTGTATTGGGATCAAAAACGTTCTCAGCCGTATATAGATAGATTTGCAGCTGCTGTACTTAAATCACCTAAATATAGTTTAGCTGCAACTAAAACATGGAAAGAGTCACGTATTGAACCTTTCAAAGAAAAATTCCTTGAAGCTGCGAAATCATACAAACCAGAAAAGAGTGAATCAAAATGAGATACAAAATGAAATTTAAAGGAATGGAATAAAATTATTTTTTCTTTGAAAAAAACTCTAATGCAGGGCAGCATTTTTTTCCTTGTTTGCAGTGAGAGCATGCTAGTTTTCCATAGATAATTGGATTTAAAACAAACCAATTAAAAACAGGATAAAGCACTGCAATTAAAGTTAACAAATGAAATCCTCTTGAAATAAGCAAAGCAATTCCAACTATTACTGGGACTATCACAACAATAAGCTGAGGAACAAAATCCTTGAATTTCATTGGTCTTGAACAGAATTTTTTTGGATCTCCTTTTTTATATAACAACTTAGCTAATCTTCCTCTTCCTGAAAAACAAAGTTTGCCGTAATAATAACAATGAGGGCAAGCTTCTTTGTAAACAAAGAATTCCATCAAAACAATATACAACAAATACAAAATTCCTGCAATCAAATGCAGTCTAAACATTATATAAGATCCTGCTAGATATATTGCAAGAAATAATAATATAACTACAGTAACACTCCAAATTGGATATGATTCATAGTATTTCATTTAAAACAACTTCCACATTCTGCTTTTTTATCAACTAACTTTAATAATTTTACTATTTTCTTCTCATCAACTTCTTTTAATGTTTTAAATTTCAAATGTCTCATAAATTTTCCAGCTCCTTTGAAATTATCTCTGTCTTTCTTCAACAAACCTTTTACTGAAAAACCTAAATTAACACTATCTTTTAAACCTACAATATAATACATTCCTTCATACCAAGGAACTCCCATTTTCATTTTCTCATCAATCTTTGGAAATGTCTTAAGAATTAATCTCCTCAATTTAGCACAAATCTCTTTCTGAGGAGATTTCTGCTTCTTAATATAAGCTGTTACTTCATTATTCATTTATTCACATTCCTAAATATTTCAGCAAACCATAAACAAGAAAAGCTGGCCAGACAATTGCTTTTAGGAATCCTAATACTCCCATCCAAAAACCTGTTGCATTAGATATATAATATATTGCTGCACCAAGAAAACCAAGGAAATAGCCACAACCTCCTCCTCCGCATTTATAGGATCTTTTAAAATCTTCATTACTGCATCCTTTTTTTATTCCTTTATCTATTTCTTTTCCTATTTTTTGGAAACTAACTGATTTTTTCTTTGCTTTTTTCATTTTTTACCTCCAGCTATTTTGTTATAAACCAAAGCAATTATTGCTCCTGCAATAGCACCATCAATAAATCCCCATACTGCTCCTATAATACTTCCTAGTAATGTTGGCTCAAAACCCATATAAAGAGAAGCTAAAATAGAAGCTAATTGTGTTCCCCAACCAAACATAGCTCCTAAGCCTATCAAGAATACATAAAGTGCACCAAGAACACCTAACCCAACAGCTAATGCTTTTACATCTAATTTTTCCATTTTATCACCCTTTGTTTTTAAAAAACAACATACTTACTATCCATCCAAGAGCAACTCTTGGAACTTCTACAATAATCATCCATCCTACAGCTCCAAAAGGAACAACTTCTGGAGTTATATGGTATCTTTCAAAAAAAGCCATTGTCACTGTAAGATAAAATGCCCAGTAGACTATCATTAATACAATTTCTTTCAAATTATATTTTTTCTTTGCCATTTTTACATCTCCTCAGGCGCTTCTATGCCTAATAATCCTAAACCATTCTTCAAAACCTGCTGTACTGCTAAAATTAAATTCAACCTTGCAGTTTTCTGATCTGAAGAAGCAGTCAATATAGGGCAGGCATGATAAAACTCATTAAATGACTGCGCTAAATCTAATAAATATCTTGCAAACAAATGAGGTTTATAGGAATTTGCTGCTTCATCTATAACATTTTCAAAATTAGAAAGAACAGTAATTTATTTTTCTTCTTCTTTTGTACTTAACATTTTAGAATTAAATTCTTTTACAATTTTCTTTCCATACTTCTTAAATATTGAACAGATTCTTGCATGTGCATACTGAACATAAGGTCCTGTTTCTCCTTCAAAATCTAATGCTTTTTCAGGATCAAATGTAATTACTTTATTATTTTCATGATTCAGCATATCAAACTTAAGAGCAGATAATGCTAATTTATTAACAGCAGTCTGTTTCTGCCTTTCACTCCAATCTTTAT
>JAHWIM010000020.1 GCA_019322535.1 Candidatus Woesearchaeota archaeon | reverse complement strand
TAAAATGGCAAGATGATTCATGGAAAAAATTAACAACTTTACAAGTAGGAGCAGATGAAAATTTCTATTATTTTGAAGCACACTTAGATAGCTTATCCATTTTTGCAATAACAGCAGAAAAATCAGAAGGAGTGGTAGGAAGCTTGCCAGCTTGCCAAAAAACTTGTTCAGAAGGTGAAGAACTAAATATAGAAAGTTGTAAATGTTCTCCAATTATAATCCCAGGAATCTCATTTGATACTATAATATTTGCAATTATAATTATTACAATAATAGTTTCACTACTTGCTATTACAATTTATGCTTACAAAGGCAAGAGTGCAGAGTAAGTATAATTTATTTTTTGATTTTTTTGATAGTTCTGGCAAAAGCTTTCCTAGGCTTTTCATGCTTAACCTCAAGAAAGTATGTGAAATCATCAACAAAAGCAGCTGTCATGATTATTAGAAAATACAGTGTTATTGCAATACCATCAGTAGAAATAAGTCCTGCTGGATACTCTCCAACACCTAGTTCCCAAGATCCAGGGATTTTGTATATCTTTTCTGATAATGGATAAAAAACCATTACTCCTCCTTGCTCGAATAGGTCAGCAACTACATGTCCAACAAGGAATATCATAATTAAAAGGCAAATATTTTGATAAAATCTCTTCTTTTTCATGAAAAAAATTAAGAAAAATATTAATGGGATAACTGCTGCTAAAAAGAGATTGTGTAATGTACCTCTAGGAGTTCCAAAAAAATGATCTATGTCAATAATTGTTGCTAAAAATCCAAGTGAAAGCAGTGTTAGTACATTATGTTTTGTATGTATGCCAGAAGCAGCTCCACCTGTTATTGAAAATATGAAATGGAATAATGAATCCATACTAATATTAAGAAATAATTGCTTAAAATGGTTTCTAAATCTCTTCAATTATTGCTTCTTTGTTAATGTATTTATTTGGATAATAGTCTAATGATTGTTTAGCTTGTCCTCTATTCATTCCAATTAATTCTCCAAATGCAATTAAATCTGAGCTTGATCTTAATTCCCACATAGATTGTGCTCCAGAAGCAAGAATTGTTGGTACTTTTTTTCTTATACACATTTTAACTAATGTGCGCATATTTTTGATTACTCCTGAGCGTACATATCCTTTTGTTTCTAAAATCTTCCTAAAATCAAAGCAAACGCCAATCTTTTTTTCACCAGCAAGCTTTAGTAAACCTAATGAAATTGATCTCATATTCTGATCTAAGTCCAAAATAACATCGATCATTGAATTCTTTATTGCATGTAATGCTGTTTTTTTATCATACTCGTTTAGAAACAGAACATTATCCTTTTCAAGAATTCTTAATTTTGACAAAGAGAGCTTGCCACCAACTTTTACACCACTAATAAATCCTTTGTATTTTTTACCTAGAATACAGGCGTTGCTAAATCCAAGTTTCTTAAGCATTTTTTTAAGGTCTTTATCATAAAATTCCACATGTAGATCAATCATAAGTAAATATTTAAACTCAGAACTTTAAAACCTTTTTATGAGAAAGGTTTTTGTGTTCATCTTGTTATTAGCTATGTCCATATCTTTTGCTACAGATGTTCCTATTGATATAAGTAGTGCAGATATAACTTACAAGATGGAGGGCACAATATTTGTTACAATAGGTCCTGCTTCAAGTATCAACATTATTGAATTTAATGGTTCTGTAGTTCCTCAGTTTGAAGGCAGAAATGATAAACTTTATGGTGCTACTCTTACTTATGATGAGCTTGGAAATGAGATTTTAACACGAGAATATCAGGATGTAGAAGATAATATTAACTGGGATTATTACACTGAATTTAAAACAAAATCAAATTTTCAGAAATTAAGCAACTTAGCTTCTTTTCCTCATGAAGTATATCCTGCCAATGTTGAAAAGTATCTGGAGTTCTCTAAAAACTCAAATATAAATGAAGATATTAGAGAAACAGCTTCAAGTATTGTTCAAGGTTCAGAAACAGTTGTAGAAGCTGCATTAAAATTATCTGAATGGGTTCATAATAATATTGAATATGATTCTGAATTTTATGGAAGAAATTATGATGCAGAAACAGTTTTTGAAAATAAAAAAGGTGTTTGTGGAGAGTTTTCTTCACTTTTAGTTTCAATGTTAAGAAGTGTTGGAATCCCAGCAAGATATGTCCCTGGTTATGTTTATTCAAATATTCCTGGTTATGATGGCTTTGGAGCTCATGCTTGGATTGAATTTTATGATCCAGTAAATGGTTGGATTCCTACAGATCCAACTTTTGGTGAATTCGGTTTT
>JAHWIM010000019.1 GCA_019322535.1 Candidatus Woesearchaeota archaeon | reverse complement strand
TAATCTCATATCCTTTTCTTAGTTTTCCATCAACAAATATCCAATTATCATGAGGAACAGGATCAATATGGAATTTATATGAACTCCTAAAGAACTTAACATCAGGAATTCTGTAAGGAACATCGATCTCTTGAATCTCTATCATTCTATCTTTACCAACATTAGATTTTTCTCTTATCATATCTTCAATCTTCATTTTGCTTATCAATATGATTATTACTTTAAAAATCTTGTCAAAAGTGTTCAAGAAAAAGATAAACTTAAATAGGATGATTTTATTCTTTCTAAAATGAATATTTTATTAGTATATCCTCAATATCCTGAAACTTTTTGGAGTTTTAAGAAGGTTCTTAAGTTTGTATCAAAAAAAGCAGCCTTCCCACCATTAGGTTTATTGACAGTAGCTTCAATGCTTCCAAAGAAGTGGAATAAAAAGCTTGTTGATGTTAATGTCAAAGAGCTTGATGATAAAACAATAGCATGGGCTGATATGGTTTTTATCAGTGCAATGCTTATTCAAAAAAATGGTGCACAAGAAGTTATCAATAGATGCAAGAAACAAGGGAAAAAAGTTGTAGTAGGAGGCCCTGCATTTACAACAGGCCATGATAAATTCAAAGGGGTTGATCATTTTATCCTGAATGAAGCTGAAGTAACTTTGCCTCTTTTCCTTAATGATTTGGAAAAAGGAAATCCAAAACAAATATACACTTCTAAAAAAAGACCAGATGTAACTAAAACACCTTTACCTATGTGGTCTTTAATTAATATAAAAGAGTATGCAACACTGTCTGTGCAATATTCAAGAGGCTGTCCTTTTAACTGTGATTTTTGTGATATAATCATAATGAATGGACGTGTCCCTAGAACAAAAACACCTGAGCAGATGATGAAAGAATTTGATGCTTTGTATAAAACAGGCTGGAAAGGCCAGGTTTTTATTGTAGATGATAATTTTATTGGTCATAAAAATAATGTAAAAGAAATGCTGCCTCTTCTTATCCAATGGCAGAAAAAACACAAATTTCCTTTTACGTTTACTACTGAAGCAAGCTTGAATTTAGCTGAAGATAAGGAATTAATGAGCTTGATGAGTGCTGCTAACTTCAACAAAGTATTTCTTGGATTTGAAACTCCCTCATTTGATAGCCTAAAAGAATGTTCTAAGCTTCAAAATACTAAGGTGAATCCTGCAGAGACAGTTAAACTTATTCATCAAAATGGAATGCAGGTAATGGGTGGTTTTATTGTTGGTTTTGATAATGATCCAATCAATATTTTTGAAAGACAGATTAAATTTATACAAGAAATAGGAGTTGTTGTAGCAATGGTAGGGCTTCTTAATGCTATGCCTCAAACAAGGCTTTGGAACAGGCTTAAAGCTGAGAAAAGAATATTAAAAGATTCAACTGGAGAAAATACAGATGGCAGTCTAAATTTTATTCCTAAAATGGGTAAAGAAAAACTTATTCAAGGATATAAGAAAATAATTTCTTCAATCTATTCACCAAGGCATTATTATAACAGGATTAATAAATTTATAAAACACTATAAACCAACTGCAAAAGCCAAGATTACAAAAGATAAGGTGAAAGCATTTTTTAGAAGCACATGGAAGATTGGAGTAAGATCAAATGAAAGATTTCTTTATTGGAAACTGCTTATTAAAACATTTTTTACAAAAAGAAAAGCATTAGATATTGCAGTTGAGCTTGCAATATTTAGAAATCATTTTGAAAGTATAGTTAAAAAGACGAGTTAGTCTTATTCTAGGTGTAAAATGTCATTGACTTTAAGATTAGATGATGGAACAGAGCTTCCTTATGATGAGAGAAAAGTTGCAGAGCAGATTTATGCTGCGCAGCAGAAAGTAGGTATAGATGATAGAGCGCTTGCAGATGAACATGCAGGACTAACTACTTTGTTTCTTGAGAGCACATATGGTGTGTTTTTAAGTCAAAGAGACCTGGATGAAATGGTTAGAAAAGTTCTTTTTGAAACAGGACATATGCTGACTTCTAGAGCTTATATTGAAAATAGGCAGTTGTAGAGTTAGAAAGGTTTAAATAACTTAAAATTCTTTTTCTTTTTATGATAAAAGCAATTATTTTTGATTTGGATAATACTTTAATAGATTTTATGAAGATGAAGCACATTGCTTGCGAAGAAGCAATTGATGCTATGATAGACGCTGGATTAGATATTCCTAAGAAAAAAGCTCTTGATATTTTGTATAAAGTGTATGAGAAAAAAGGGCTTGAAGATCCCCACATTTTTCAAAAGTTTCTTAGGAAAGTTACTGGTAAAGTTGATTATAAAAAATTAGCTTATGCAATTGTTGCTTACAGGGCAGCTAGAACTGGTTTTTTACATCCTTATCCTGGCACTAAAAGAGTTTTGATTAAGTTAAAAGAAAAAGGTTTGAAATTAGGAATAGTTTCAGATGCTCCTAAGTTAAAAGCATGGATTAGATTAGTTACAATGAAAATAGATGATTTCTTTGATGTTATAGTTGGTTTAGAAGACACTGGAAGAGCAAAACCATCTAGACTGCCATTCAAAGCTGCCATTAGAGAATTAGGAGTCAAACCTTCTTCTTGTTTAATGGTTGGAGACAGGCCTGCAAGAGATGTAAAAGGAGCTAGGAAACTAGGAATGAAAACCTGCTTTGCATCTTATGGTTATATTGGTAAGTTACCTAAGGTAAAAGCTGATTATACTATAAATTGGATAAGTGATTTAGTTAGAATAATTAAATAATGTGTTAAACTTCAAACTTCCCGCCAACAGAATCTCGAGAGCAAACAGAAAAAGATATTTTTCTTTTAACCAAACTTTCAAAAGTTTTTGAAACAACTTCAATTGTATTGTTGTTTCCAGACAAGTGCCCAAGCAGAGCTAAGGACAAATTCTTTCCTTTGGATTGAATCAAGGACGAAGCATCTATATTGCTCAAGTGCCCTTTATCAGATAATATCCATTGTTTTAGAAAAGCAGGATAAGAGCCGTTTATAAGCATGTCAATGTCATGGTTTGATTCAAGCAAAACACCTTTTAATTTGCTGATATAATTTTTCATTTGAGCAGTAACATGCCCTGTGTCTGTAAATAATCCAAATTTTTTGTTAATAACAAACCCGCAGGAAGGAACATTATGTGAAGTAGCAGTTGGTTTCACCAATAAATCCTTTATCTTAAAGCTTTTATCAAAAGAAAAAGTCTTTCTGTCTATATTTCCCAGCTTAAACCGAACGTCTGGATAAACTTCTGATGCAATATAAACAGGAACATTATATCTTCTTGATAAAACACCTGCTCCAGTAATATGATCATAGTGCGAGTGAGTCAGCAGAATAGCATTAACGTTCTCAATACTTTTCCCTAATTTATCCATCCTAAACTCAATCTCTCTGCCGCTCTTTCCTGCATCAATTAATATAGAAGTATTCTTGTCCTCAATCAAACAGCAGTTCCCGTTGCTTCCAGAAGCCAGTACGCTTATTTCCATCTAAATCACTCTTTTTAATGAAAAAGAACAGGTTGCTTTAAAAAATTATCTATGCAGATATTTTAAAACAAAAAACTTTTAAAACATTATTGACTTATTTTTGTATATGAAAGAAAAAAGAAGAGATGAGGGGAAGTTACACACAGGTTTTGAAGATAAATTAGAGCCAGTTAAAACTTTGGATTTATCAAAAATAAAATCTTTTGATGATATGACTAAAGCAATGTCAAACACTGCTTTCCAAGGAAGAACTTTAGGAGAAGCAGCAGATGTTTTCTATGATATGGTTGCAGACAAAGACTGTTTTGTTGTTATGACCTTAGCAGGAGCAATGACAGTCGCAAAAATGGGGTTAGTAATAACAGAAATGATAGACAAAGGATTAGTAAATGCAATTGTCAGCACAGGAGCATTGATGGCTCACGGTTTCATAGAGGCAGCAGGAGCAACCCACTTCAAATACCAGCAGGAAATGAATGACAGGGAATTATATATGAAAGGATATGACAGAGTATATGACACATTAGAATTAGAAAGAAACCTGGATGATGCAGAATTAATCATAAGAGAAGTACTAAGAGCACAAGATCATTCAAAACCAACATGTTCATATAAATTAAACTGGGAGTTAGGAAAATACTTAACAGAAAAAACAAAAGCAAGAGGAATTCTAAAATCAGCATATAAAAAGAAAATACCGGTTTATATTCCAGCGTTCACAGACTCAGAATTTGGAATAGATTTTGCAATACACAATAGAAGAATGAAAGCAGACAAAAAACCAATTTTACAATTTGACTCTTTCTTAGACCTGTATAATTACACAGAAACTATTGACAAGCAAAAAACAATAGGAATATTCACAATTGGTGGAGGAGTTCCAAGAAACTGGGCTCAGCAAGTTGGCCCTTACTTAGATATCTTAGAAAAAAGGTCAGGATTACCAGGAGGCAGTTTTAAAAGATTCAAATATGGTGTAAGAATCTGTCCAGAGCCAGCTCATTGGGGAGGATTGTCAGGCTGCACATATACAGAAGGAGTTTCTTGGGGAAAATTTGTTCCAAAAGCAGAAGGAGGCAAATTTGCAGAATGCTTAGTTGATGCAACAGTTGCCTGGCCTTTAGTAGTTAAATCTGTTTTAGAAAGATTGGAAAAAAATAAAATAACTTTAAATAAAACCTTCAAATACGCAGATTAGCATGAAAGAAAACAAAGGATATTGGGTTGTTTATGAACATAATGGAGTTAGATGGCCTAAACATTATGACAGCCGCAAAGAATTTCTAGAAAAAAAAGATCGAGAAGGAGGTCATGTTGTTGACCTTGGATTAAGTGGAGAAGCTGCTCAAAGGCTTTGTGTAGAGAGTACAGATGAAACTTTAGTAGATAAATGCTTTGGAAGAACATGTGACAATCATAACCCACCACATTCAACACACCATAGAATACATTCTAGTGAATCAACACATTTTGAGAACGATTTCTAAGCAAAGAATTTAAAATAAATTGCAGTTATAATCAAGTAATTAGACACCTGTCCTAACGCTGCAGCAAACAGCCATTTATGGTATTTGTATTTGAACAGTCCGCAGCAGAAATTAAAAAACTGTGCAGGTGCAAAAGGTATTAAATTAAATATTAGGATTGTTGGCATTCCATATTTTTTCAAATAACCTCCAATCTTTTCTCTTGATTTCTTGCTGAACAAATGCTTTAATATAAATCCAAATGTTCTTCCAACAAAATAATTAAAGTGATGAGCAATAAATAAACCTAAATATAAAATAGGCAGAACATAATCAAAACTTAAGCCATCTCTTAACAGTCTGATATAAAGTATCTCATTTGGTGCAGGAAAAATAAACATTCCTCCAAACATGTAAATGTAAAAAATGCCTCTGTCAGTTAATGCCTCAATTTCATTAAAGATATGAACAGTTATAGGATAAATATAAGGCAAATCCTTAAACCAAGCCATAATAGAAAACCCATAAAATATCTCTAATAACTGAAAAAGAAACCAAATCATAGTAATTGCAAATAAAAAGAACAATATTCCAACCAACTTGTTGCTGATTTTTGTTGTTAACCTCTTTAACCAGTTCATATTCACAATTTAATACTATCTTTTTAAATATTTATTGTTTGTAATAAAGTTTATATACTTAGAGTTACTAATAGCCACCAATATTTATAAAAACTTTAAAGGTGAGGCTTAAATGAAAAAAATAATGGTTTTAGTTCTAATTCTTAGTTTTGTTTTGAGTGCAGTTGGTGTTTCTGCAGTTAACCCTTGTGAAAAACCTAGTAATTGTGATACTTATGATGAGCTTTCCGGTATACCTGTTTTAGATGTTCCTGGACAGATAGCTTTGTGTCAAGATCATTGTGATCCAAACAATAATGCAATCTGCGAAGCTACGGCAACACCAATACCGAGCCACCCGCAAGGCTGGGTTTCAGTTGATTGTAAGAATAATGGACCCACCTGTACTTTTGACTGTAAAAGAGCCCCTGGGGCTGCAACAGGAGGAGGAGTGCTTATTAGTTTAGAAAATCCAACAGTTAATAATCTATTTAGTATGACCCTTTTTGATCCAGAAGGTATAGTAATTGACTTTGGAGTTTTTAGTTTTGATGACGCGACAGATACTTTTAAGTTTACTTTTATTATAACTGAATTTGATGAAGCCACTGGTAACCTCTTAGATTCAGAGGGTAATATTATTGGATCTGTAACAGGCCCGCTAGATACAAGTAGTGTTGAGAATTTTGTTGCAATGCAACATCCAACTTCTACTGGGACTGGAAACTTCTATGTGAATGCATTGTTTACTGCAGCATTGGGAGCTAATGTGATGGCAACTGAACCATTTTCACCTACAGAAGCGAGTATAGAAGGTCTTACTCCTAATGATTTCACAGGAGAATCAGGAGACCCTTTTTTGACACTAGGAATAACTCTAGAATCAGAACCACCAGAACCACCAATCCCAGAATTCCAAAATACTGGAATAGTGATTTTAGTGTTATTAGTAGCAGCAGGATTAGTATTTGTCTTTATGACAAAGAAAAAGAAAACTCAAGAGCAATAATCCTTTCTTTTTTCTTTTATTTTTTTAATTGCGAGCGAAGCGAGCACGCACTAGCATTAAAAAAATATTTAAACTAATAAACATAAAACCAAATTATGAACCTAATCGAAGCAATTATATTAGCTATAATCCAAGGTATTACAGAATGGCTGCCTGTTTCGTCATCAGGACACTTGGCTATTTTAGAGCATTTCTTTGGAATACAGGAAAATATTGCATATGATGTTCTACTGCATTTCGCAACATTACTAGTAATCTTATTCGTATTCAGAAAAAGAATAATAGAATACATAAAAACACCAAAATATTGGTTATTTATAATAATTGGAACAATTCCAATTGTAATAGTAGGATTCTTAATTGAACCATATATACAAAGTATCTTCAACAGTATGTTAACAGTTGGTATAATGCTGTTAATAACAGCAACTTTGCTTCATTTTGCAGATAAAACAAACAAAAAACAGCCATTAAATAATAAAAAATCTTTAGTTGTAGGATTATTCCAAGCATTAGCAATAATGCCAGGAATTTCAAGATCAGGCTCAACAATTTCAAGTGCAAAATTCCTAGGTATTAGCAAAAAAGAGGCAGTAGAATTCTCATTTATTCTAGCAATACCAGCAATCTTAGGAGCAACTATCTTAAAAATAAATGAAATCAAAGCAGGAATCAACATAAACATGATTATTGGTTTTATTATAGCAGTAATTATAAGTTATTTTTTCCTGAATCTATTAATCAAAATTGTCCAAAAAAACAAATTAAAATATTTCAGCTATTATTGTTTAGTTGTAGGATTGTTATTAATTATATACACATTAATCTAAAATGTTTGGAAAAAAGAGGAGTCAGCAAGAAATTGCTGTTGATGAAGCTAATCAGGATTTAGATAATTATCTAAAAGACCATAATTATAGATTTACTTTTGACACAAATTATCTTATAGTACTGGCAGAAAATAATGAAGAAAACATTCTAATGAACATAGCAAACTGCCCTGGTTATATCTTTACTAGCACTAATCTAGGAGAAATAATTGGCATACTCAAAGGAGGAAGACTGGAAGAGAAGGCAGCAAAAATATTGGGAAACTTCTTTATTAAAGCAAGAAAAAGGTTTAAAAAAGTTGATTTTTCAAAATATGAAAAAGAATTAAGACCTTTTGCAGATTTATTGCCAAGAAAATTAGTTCATGATGTTGTAATATCATTGGAAGATTCTTTTCTGAATAATTTAATAAGATTATATGAGAACCTTAGACAAAAAACATTATCAAGAGCAGCTTACAAAACAGCAGCAGAATATTATGGAGAAGAAAAAAGAGCTCTGCCTAAGAAAATGAAACAGAGATATGAATTTTTGTGTGAAGAATATAACATTGACAGAGATAGGATTGGTAAGGATGATGAGAAAAAATATTTTGAAAATGCCAATCTTTTCAAAGATAGATTAATACATGAAATTGAGTTAGTAGTCAAACAAAATATAACAAAAGGTTTTGATGTACTGATAAAAAAAATCAAAGAGCTTGCTGAAAAAACCTATAAAGCAGATATAAGGTTTGTAGCAGAAACAATTGCAAGAAGCGCAACATTAAGAAGTTTTGATTCAGATGTTATTTGGCTTTTCCATTTCCACGCTGTGAGGAAAATCGCTTAGCAACATACTCTTTTTGAGTACTTAATTGGTTTAAAATAACAGGATCAATATCTTTATCATCAACAACTTCATAATCAACAATTTCTGTTTTAACACCTGTCTCTTTTTTTACTGGCTTAAAAACAACAATTCCATCTTGGTTTACAACACAAAAATATTCAAAAAAACCATTGCTTATATCATGCGCTCTGTCTGCGCTTAAAAAATTTTCAGAAGAAATACCCATTCCTTTCTGATGATGATAAGGCATTGCTTTCAACTGAGGAGCAGAAAACAAAACAGCATCTCTCATATTTTCATCATTTTCGTTTCCGAAGCCGTCAAAAAAAGTTTCTCCTTTGCCAGTCTCATACACACCTACAGAATAATATTCATTAGGACGTCCTTCTGAAAGAAGCACATAGCCTCTTGACTCAGCAACTGTTTTTTCCAAATCCCTCACATCTGATTTCTTTAGAACAATTCCCATATACACAAAAAACACCAAGTCATTTATAAATCTTAGTATTTTTGTAATCAAGTAGTAGTTACAACATTGTTGTAGAATTGCTTAAATGTCCAATAGGAAAATATTTAAGGATTAAAGAATTAGCAAAATCATGGAAGAAAAAAAATTAAAGAAACTAATAAATAAAAGGTGCTATGAAGATAGAGATCCACACTTATGGGAAATAACTTCATCAGCACCTGTACAGATTGAAGGTATTAGGATATTCCAGAGCTCGTATTTCCCTGAGGCAGACCCAATGCCTTACAGTCAGTGGGTTTTAGTTGATGATTCTAAATTATATGATGGAGATGAATTAATTGAATTACTGAAAAAGAAAAAAATCTTTCCAAAATCAGAGGAAGAAGCTCTTAAGTTAAGTAGATTAATTGTTTTTGCAAGAGGAGATCCTCTATTTGATGCAAAGCGTGGTGGAAAAGACCCAGCGGTGAACAAAAAAGAAGATCATTATGAAATTGTACTTACTGTTTTAAAAAAACCAATGCGAGTAATAAAAGTTGAACTTACTATAAAACTTGGTGAGGATGTTTATGAAGTTAATGAAGAAGAAGAAAATGTTTTTGAGTAATATATAAAAAATCAAAAAGAAGTACAATTATAATTCAAACTTCAACTCTTTCTTATCAGCATTATCCAGCATCTTCTTAATTAAAGAATCAGTTTTTAATCCAAACTTAACTTTTCCATTTAATGTTCTTACTGCAACTGTTTTTGCAGTCTCTTCTTTCTCTCCAATATTAATTATTGCAGGAATCTCTTGCAGCTGAGCATCTCTTACTTTTCTGCCTACAGATTCAGTTCTTGTATCAAGCTCAACTCTAATGCCTGCTTTTTTCATCTCCTTAACAACAGATCCAGCATATTTGTTAAATCTGTCTGCAACAGTTATTACTCTTGCTTGAACAGGAGCAATCCAAAGTGGGAATCTTCCTGCAAAATGCTCAATCAATATTCCTAAAAATCTTTCTAATGAACCATAAATTGCTCTGTGAACCATAACAGGCCTGTGTTTTCTTCCATCTTTTCCTTCATAAGTTAAATCAAATTTCTCAGGCATAGAAAAATCAACTTGTATTGTTCCGCACTGCCAGCTTCTTCCTAATGCATCTTTAATATGGAAATCTAATTTAGGACCATAAAAAGCACCTTCTCCTGGATTAATTTTAAACTTCATCTTCTTTGCTTTCATTGCTTCTGCAAGATATTTTTCTGCTTTATCCCATACTTCTTTGCTTCCCATTGCTTTTTCTGGTCTAGTTGATAACTCAACATCATAAGTAAATCCAAAAGTAGAATAAATATCATCAACTAATTCAATCAATTCAATAAGCTGATCTTTCAGCTGCTCTTCTGTACAGAATACATGAGCATCGTCTTGTGTAAATACCCTTACTCTAAACAAACCACTCAAAACCCCAGATAACTCATGCCTGTGAACTAATCCAAATTCTCCTGCTTTAATTGGCAGTTCTCTATAAGAATGGCTTCTCGTTTTGTAAACTAATAAGTTTCCAGGGCAGTTCATTGGCTTTACTGCATAATCTCCTTGGTCTATTTTAGTAAAATACATATTTTCTTTGTAATGATCCCAATGACCACTTTGCAGCCATAATGCCTTATTCAAAATTATAGGTGTTTTATTCAGCTCATAATTCAATACCCTCATTTTTTCAGTCATGAATTCTTTCATCTTTTCCCAGATAAAGTTTCCTTTGTCATGGAAGAATGGCATTCCAGGTGCTTCATCATGTATAGAAAATAATTCCAGCCTAGAACCAATCTTTCTATGATCTCTTTTTTCTGCTTCCTGCAATAAAGTTAAATATTTCTTCAATTCTTTCTCTCCTGAAAAAGCAATACCATAAATTCTTTGTAATTGAGGATTTTTAGCATCTCCTTTCCAATAAGCTCCAGCTGTTTTCATTAGTTTGAAAGCTTTAACAAAACCAGTGTCAGGAACATGAGGACCCTTGCATAAATCCATAAAATCTCCATGTTTGTAAACAGAAATCTTTCCTTCTTTTTCCTCAATCAATTCTAATTTATATTTTTCATCTTTAAACAATTTCTTTGCTTCTGCTTTACTAACCTCTTTTCTTTCAAAAGGAATCTTAGCTTGAATCTCTTTGTTAATCTCTTTTGTAATCTTCTTTAAATCATCAGGAGCAAATGGCTCTTTTTTATCAAAATCATAATAAAATCCTTCTTCAATTGCAGGACCTATACCGAATTTAACTTTAGGAAATACTTTTTTTACAGCAGAAGCTAAAATATGAGCAGCTGAATGCCTTAGAACTTCCTGTCCTTGCCTAGAATCAATAGTTACAATCTCAACTTTAGCATTTTTCTTCAATACAAAACTCAAATCAACTAATTCTTCATCAACAATTCCAGCAACTGCTTTTTTTGCTAGAGCCATATCTAACTTTTCTACAAATCCCATAATAGTAGTTCCTTCTTTTATATTCACCTTATTGCCGTCAGGCAGTGTTATACTTATCATATGAGAGAATAACTTCAATTATACTATATAAATATTACTGATAGAATAAAATTATACTAACATATAAGTAGGCTTTTCTGGAAGCTTTGCTCCCATTTCTTTCAGAACAGCATGGCCTGCAGCTAAAACTTCTCTTCCTTTAGCCTTAAATATATATCTATTATCTCCTTTATCTGTATGATGTAGTTCTCCTATATAAGGCCAAGCAGCTTCAATAACTTTTCTAGAAGCATCTCCTAAATCACCAATAGGAAGAATCATACTAAGATCACAAATATTAAATGTTCTAGTTGGTTTTCCTTCTCCTCCAGAATAAGATTTTATGCTTCGGCAAGTACAAGTTATACCACCGATCCTATTACCTTCCTGCTCAATATCCATATAAGCAACATATCTAAAATCAGGATCTTCAGGATTAGGATCTTGATGTGTTTGCACTCCTACAATAGAATGATTCGGAAATTCTTTTTCTAAAACTTCTTCTAATTTTTGTACCAGTTCGGATACAGAAGAAGGAATTGGTTCATTAGGAAAAAAGTTTTTTTCAACAACACCACTTAAATGAACAAGTTCACAATCTTCTGTTAAATCAGCTCTTTCATAAGCATCTATGTCTTTCCAATCTACGTTTAGCATAAAAAGCCTAGAAAAATGAGTTATATTTAAACATTCTGGAAAAACTTAAATACTTTAAAATCCAAATAACAAAATAGGTGATACTATGAGTCTAACAAAATGGGCAAATGCTAAAATTAAAAGACTTGACTATACAGATATAAAGCTAATTAAGATTGCTGTTTTTGCCTTTGCTTTAATGCTGGCAAAACTCTGGCCAACAATATTAGGATTAGCTTGGTATTGGTATGCTCTGATATTTGTATTAGCATATATTAGGCCAATACATAAAATATTCAAGAAATAAAAAAAACAATAAATTTTAAAAGCAACCCTTTTTTTCTTATTTTATATGCCAACACAACAAGGAGTAGAAAGGATGCTGAAAAGGCATCAAGACGAAGGAAAAACCTTTTTGTCTATGGATGCTATACTTGATTATCTTTCACCTGTAGGGCAAAGAAAAGATATACATGATGATCCAGAACTTATGTCTGCTTTAGAAGAAGTAGATTTATTTCTTTATAATTTAGGTTGTCAGCCAACAGAAGGAGGATATTCTTTGCCTCCAAGAGAAACAGCGCATTAATCTCTTCTTGTTTTTTCCCACTTAACTTTAATCACATTATAAATTACTTTCTCATAAAATCTCTTGCCGTGGTCATGATGGTCTTCAAAAGCATTTGGGTTGCTAGGCTCTTCTCTTGTTGAAGGCCTGTAAGCTTTAAAAAATTCTTTAACAAAAGCTTCTTGAACAGATTGATCTAATGCTCTAAGTCTTTTTTCCTGGTCGCCTTTATTTGTAGAAAATCTTCTATTGCATTTACTAACCATATAACCTATCTTTCTATATCCTCTTTTGTCAAGTAATCTAGCTAATTCAAGAAAATCAGTTGGCAGTCCAGTTGATAAATGCCCATTATATCTTTTTACTTCTCCTGCAGCGCAGTATTTAGCAAGAATCTCATCAGGATTCATTGCATCCATCATCTCAACAGGAATATCAAGATTATAAACACCATAAAAAACATCTTCTAAATGCCTTTTTGCAATAAGTGAAAGATCTTTTTTTCTTATACCCCATAATTTTGGAACATCAGTAACTTCTCTTTCTAAACCAGTTTCAAAACTAATTTCTTCGTTTTGAAACATTGATTCTGCTTGACCCATTTGGTATAATGGTCCATCACTAGGTTCAACTCCTAGCTCATTACATAAATTATAATAAGAAATTCCATCTTGGCTTGCTCTCGCCCCTTCTAACTGCCCTTCTTTTTCTCTTCTTTCTGCTTCAATATCTATTTGTGGTTTTCCCATATGAATTATCACGTATTACTAGTATTTAAATCTTTCGATTATATCTACTTAAAAGTAGTGACAAAACCCCTGAAACCCTTGAATTCAAGCATCTGAAACACCAGAATTCAGGCATTTCAGCCCATCTAACTCAAATATCCAACTAATTTATAAACCAATTTTGCAGCTAAGAAATCACAGGAAATATCTCCAGAAGGAGCTAATTCAACAACATCAAAACCAACAATATTCTTTTGCTCACAAACTTTTCGTAAAAACTTAACAACTTGATACCATCTTAATCCACCAGGCTCAGGTGTTCCAGTTGCAGATAATATAGAAGGATCAAAAACATCTAAATCAATTGTAATATAAACATTATCACTTAGTTTTGAAATAGCATCATCCATCCAATCAGTACTATCATGAATATCTTTTGCAAAAAATATAGGTAAATTATCTTTTTTAATCCATTCACTTTCTTCAACACTCAAGCTTCTAATGCCAACCTGCACTGCAGGACATATTTCTCTAACTCTTGCCATAACACTTGCATGACTGTA
Organism: Candidatus Woesearchaeota archaeon; assembly: GCA_019322535.1. Taxonomy (GTDB): domain Archaea; phylum Nanobdellota; class Nanobdellia; order Woesearchaeales; family WJKL01; genus JAHWIM01. The sequence continues at coordinate 2,242 of JAHWIM010000019.1, read as the reverse complement.
TTTACTTCCTTCATACTCTTGTCTTAAATCAGCATGAGCATCTAACTGCAAAACAGACAAATCATCATATTTTTTCTTAAAAGCTCTAACTAAACCAGTTGAAATTGAATGCTCTCCTCCAAGCATAACAGGAATTTTTCCATCTTTAATTAATGAAGAACCTGTTTTCTCAATCTCATCAACCATTTTTTCAGGAGAATCAGCAGCTTCTAATTCTTTCAAAGTGCAAATTCCAGCTTTATAATTCTCTTTGTCTAATTCTTCATCATATAATTCCATATTTTGAGAAGCTTTAATAATTGCAGAAGGACCTTTAGCAGTTCCTTTTCCCCATGTAACAGTTCCTTCATAAGGAGCAGAAACTATTACAAACTTACTTTTATCATAAGAATAAAATTCCTTTTCTTCAATTGCTCCATAATTATCAGGATAATCTATTTGTTTCATAGAACCAAAAAACTATTAGAAATATTTAAGAGTTGTGATTATTTCCAGATTCTTCTGCTCCGCCAGTTGTCTCTGCTGTTTGCTGTTCTTCAGGAATCTCTCTTACTTCTTCTGGTTTAGCTAATTCTGGTTTAGCTTCTTCTACAGATTCTGGAGGTATAAACACAGCAGCAGAAATAACAGTTGTCCATAATCCATTTTTATCTCCTAAAGCAGATTGTGTAATTGAGCTTGTTCTAATTATCTTGCCGCTCATTTTATAGATTTCTTTTCTTTCATCATAAGCAACATCTGGATTAAATTCAATACCTAAAGTTGAAGCCAACATGCTTGCAGCTAAATCTTCTGCATAATCTCCTGTTTTTCTTTCAGTCATTCCAAAACAATGATGCTCGCTTAAATAACCATAATGTGCCTCAGAAGGAACTGCTAGTCCAATAGAAGCAGCAATTAATCTGTTTGGCTCATTTGTTTCTACTCTAGCCAAAACAACAAAAGTAACTTGTCCTGGTTTAAGCATTCTAATACCTTTTTCTTTAGAAATAATCTTACATTCAGGAGGTAGAATTGAAGAAACACTAACTAAATTATATTGTGCAATACCAGCATTTCTCAAAGCTAACTCAAATGATTGAAGCTTATCCTTATGCCTCCCTACACCCTTAGTAAAAAAAACTCTTTTCGGAATCATCGTTCAAAAAATTTTATGAAGAATAAAATTTTAAAATTATTTATAAAGTTTTTGTTTATGCACAAAAATGTGAAGCATTTTTGGCATCCTAAAAATCTAGGATTTTTATGATTTTAACACAATAATATTTCCTCTTCCTCTTTTTATTTTTTTAACAACTCCTTTCTCCTCTAATTCAGTCAACACTAAACTAATCTTTGCCTCAGAGCTTGGAAAATTCTTTCTTATATCTTTTTGTGTAACTCTTCCGCCTTGTTTTTTAATAAATTCAATTACTTTTTTTGCTTCATCAACTTCAATCTCTTTTGGTTTTACTAACTTCTTAGAAATAAAATACAGAATAACACCAATTACAAAAACAATAGCAAACATAATTGGAATGCTATAATCTTTTTCTTCAAAATTTTCAATCATTAATTCTGTTTCATTTAAAATTTCTTCCTCTTCTTCAAAGCTTGGAAATAAAATCAAATCAATCCTAAACTCTCCTTCATTAGCAACATCAATTAATTCAGAAACAGAACTTTGTGTTTCATTATAAACAACATATTTTGCTTCAATTTTATATTTCCCAACAGGAAGTTCAAAACTATAATCACCATCAACAGCAACAACCATCTGCTTAGGCATAGAATCAACTGTAACAATTGCATTTTCCTGTTTTTCTAAATCAAAATTATAAACACTTCCAAAAACAGTTGCTCCTAAAACATTGCTCACTAAAATCAAAAAAACAATTACATAAACAATTTGTTTCATTTGTATATCATATCCTTTTCTCTTTAAAAACCTTACTCAAATCTTCACTTTATGCTTTCTTCACTGTTAATTTAATCCTGAATTCATTTGCTTGGTTTGCACAATGTAATAAAATGTTTTTAAAAACTTTACATATTTCATTTTATAGCCTCCCAAACAGTGTTAAAAAATGCTTTGTATTTGTCTGCTAATTGTTTTGAATAAATTAGATAACCAGCTGGTTTTTCTCCCCAAGTAAATAAAAATATTTTATCCTGAAAAATTCCCATATGAGGCGGAATTACTTGCTCAGTAAATTTTACTTGATATATTTTCTTTTTTATTCTATCTATAAATAAAGGTTTT
>JAHWIM010000018.1 GCA_019322535.1 Candidatus Woesearchaeota archaeon | reverse complement strand
TGTAGAAATAATGGGGCTAGTACATTTAAAAAGATAAGAAGTGTTGCTACAACCGAGGCTCTTAGTGAAAAAGAAGTTGTTTTATTTTTAAAAGCTCTGAATTCTATCAATCATAGGGATTATTTAATTGCTAAAACTATACTGCAAGGAGCTAAAAGATTGGATGAAGTGTTGACAGCAAAAATATCGCAGATTGATTGGGAAGGAAAGAAGATAACATTTAGGCAATCGAAATCAAGAGAATTGGAGCAGGTTACAGTGATTCATTATCCGGAGAATTTTATGGAGGAGCTGAGAGAGTATATTGGTGATAGAGATAAGGAGGAGTGGATTTTTATAACGACTAAGGGAAATAGAGTTGTCCAGCCTCACATATTTAGATCTTTTGTAAATGCTGGAAAGATAGGGGGAATTTCTAAAAAGGTAACGGCACATACTTTAAGAGCAACAGCTATCACTGTGCTTACTAATAAAGGGTATAATGTAGAGCAAATCATGAAGGTTTCGGGACATGCTACGCCTAATTGTGTGAGCTACTATGATAAGACTCCGATAGAGAAAAATATTACAGAAGAAGTTGCTTTGATATAATTGTTAGAAAAAAAACATAAAAAGCTTCATTTGAAAACAATATTATCATTACAAGAAGAATTTTCTAAAAAAATATTTGTAATAAATTTTAAATTTGTTTTACGATTGGTTTGGTTTTTTGAGAAATTTAAAAAAAGGAGAATGTTATGACCGAAAGAACAAGTGGTGCTAGTGACACAACACCTCAACAAACTACTCCCCCTGCATCAGGTTCAGAAGAGGTAACCCCACCTAACATCCCAAGTTTACACGATACAAAATTCTCTTGTGCATCTAAGAAAAATGCTCAGTGCTTTGCCGTATTTAGTACAGTTTTAATGCTACTAGGGCCAGTTGTTGTTATTGTAGGAGTTTTATCTTCGTCAAGAGTGATAAACATCAAAAAGCTTTCTAATGTAGCTAATACTATAATTTCAATAGTAGAAATCATTGTAGGAATAGCGCTTTTTATAGGAATATCGATTATAAGTACAATGGTTGCATTAATATGTTGTAAAGATTATATAGATTTCAACGCTGATCCGGCTCGCTGATCCGGCTCCGCATTTTGTGTGAAGATCATCTACAACAAAATTTAATCTATTAAAGATTTGTTGTATGTGAGCTACAGCTATTACTGTACTTACTAATAGGGGATATAATGTAGAGCAAATCATGAAGGTATCGGGACATGCTACTCCTAATTGTGTAAGTTATTATGATAAGACTCCGATAGAGAAAAATATTACTGAGGAAGTTGTTTTTGATATAAAAAAGTTAAAAGAATTTTTATGCAGAAAAATCCATTTTATTAATGTTTTATATGTTTTAAAAAATATTTATTTTTTTATGTAGTTAAAAAAAATAAAAGCTTTGCTTATATATCTATATCTTGGTATAATTAATATAAAAAATGCTTTTAAAGAATTAAGAAATAATATTTTAATTAAGGGAAAAAACCTTAAATTTTTTATAAAAAAGGAGGCAAAATAAATGGATATATCCAATTTTACAAGAATTGTAAGGTGTCAATCAACAGATCAATATGATAGAGAACCTGTTGAAAGAAGAGTTCTTACCTATACAGGTAGAATAGCTCAACATCGACATAGAATAGCTATGCATCAACAAAGAGAAATGAGAGAAAGTATGAGGCAAATAAGTGAAAGCGGTCCTCGATTGATGGAAGAATATAGAGAATTAAGAAATTATCAAAATCGAATCCAACCGATGACTGGATGGAATAGATTTGTGGAATTTTTAAAAAATCTTTTTAGCAATTTATTTCCATGTTTAAGAAGAAGAGAAGATGATGGATGATGCAAGAAGAGTAAGATTACAAACTAATTTTAATGATGATACCATTCGTTTTCAAGAATATGCAGCAAATAGAACAACATGGATAAAAGTACAAGAAATATTTTGGAAAGCTGTTATTAAAATAGGAGAATTTCTCCATATAATTCGAGATGGAGAATATTGGTATCAAGGATTTATTAAAATAAATGGAAGATATTTAATTTCTTATAAAAGATATGGAAGAGTGTATTATGAATAGCTTTAAAAAATAACTCAACCTAAAGTCTCTTGCTTATTAAGAGGAAGGCTAAGTGGATTTTCTCTAGAAAAATTATTGCAATTTCTTAATATTTTAGGACAAGATGTAAAAATTTCAACTACCCCTTCTAGATCAAGAACAGGACATGTAATTGTTACACCTAAACCTAGCATGGCAGCAATGGGAAGATAAGTTCTTCAGTTTCACATAATAAATATCTAAATCATGCAACAACCTGTTGCAATTATAAAACACATCGATTAAAAGAACGCATAAGAGTGGCCATTTGGCCTCTCAAATTCTTAATCTAAATTAATACACATGATCATCTGAATTTCTTCGAGGAGGTTTTTCTGAAAAAGTTTCTTCGATTCTGTCTCCATCTTCTGCTTCTCTAATTTCAACTTCTTCATCTTTATGTATTATTGGTCTTTCATCTAATGGTATTTCTTCAGAGGAAGGATATATTGGTTGTCCTTCATCAAATCTTACAGGTGGTTTTTCATCTACTTCACCTTCTTCTTCCTCATCATCGGATCCTTCTACAATTATTGTTCTATTGCTTAATCTTCGTCTTACGAAATGCATGGGTTCATCAGCTCTTCCTTCAGAAGGATCTGAAGAAATCTGAGGACTTTCCAGTTCAAGGGATTCTGGTCTCGATTGTTCTTCATCAAGTGATCCTTCATAAGGAGGAAAATCCTCCAAATCATCAAGTTGTAAAGGTGGTAATTCTCCATAAGTCTCTTGCCAACTGTGGTCATCGTAGTCTTCATCATTTCCAGCATAGTTTACAGGCGATGAAGGTGGCCTATCTCCAAAATCATCAGGACCACTCTCTCCTTCGGATTCTGAATCTGATTCTGAATCAATAATTTGTGCTTGTTCAGCAACCATAGCTTCTATTTCTCTATCAGCAGCTTTGTGACCATTAACCTCGCCTACGGCTTTTCCTACCAAAACTCCTCCACCAGCACCACCTGCTGTACCTAAAATAAGCCCTGCAACAAAGCCTATTCCTGTCCCAATTCCAAATCCTATAGGGACTGTTACAGGAGCAAGAGGCCCTCCTATAAGCCCTAAAGCTGTCCCCACAGATCCTCCTACAGCAGCACCAGCTGCTCCTCCTGCCGCAGCTCCTCCTGCTGCTCCTGCTGCTGCGCCTGTTTTTATTCCTTTTTTCTTGCCTTCTATTACATTTCTAGCTCTAATTTCTTGAGCATCACTTATTACATCTACTCTTTCTTGCACGAAAGTACGGGCTCTAATTTGTTCAACACGAGCCATTCTTTCATTTGCTCTGCGGTTTCTTTCTTCTGAAATTGCCGCATTTCTTCTTAGATCCCTTATCATTGTCGCTTGAGCTTTCTGAGCTGCTGATTGAATTCCTCTTTCTTTCTCAAGAGTTGATAAATTTTCTTGTTGTTTAGCAACCACATCTCTTAATGAAGTTGTTTCTTTTCTATGTTCCTCCCCTAATGAAGCTAATTCTCCTGTATGTTCTTCCCTTAATGAATCTATTTCTTCTATATGTTCTTCCCTTAACGAGATTACTTCTACTTTATGTTCTTCTCTTGAAGAAGCTAATTCCTCTTTCAATGCAGCATTAGCCTCTCCCATTTCTAGTAGTTGTTTTCCCATTTCTATGTTGGATGTTCTTAATTCTATGTTGGATGTTCTTAATTCTACCACTTCTTTCCTAAGAGCTTTTCGCTCTACCTTTCCTTCCTCTTGCCCTTCCTGCAACTTTTTTATCATTTCAAACAAATCTACTATCGAAGATTGTCCTGTTGATACTGCATCCATAAAATTTCTCCTTTTTTAATTTTTAAAAAATTTTTATCTTTAATTCCACATACTAGAGAAACATTCTTTAATTGATTCCCATATGTTACAAACCCATTCTATGAACCAACATCTTCCCCTTCTTTCTAATCTTGGTTCCATTTCTTCTGGCTCACTTAATTCTTCATTAGATGTTTGCGGAGTTTCGGGAAAGTGTCTATAAGGAAATTCTAAAACATCTAATCTTGCATCTAATCTATCTGATGCTATTCTTTGCCTATCTGATTCTTCTATTAGTTCATCTAATTCTGTTTCACGTATTTCCAAAATTTCATCAGTTCTTTCTGAATTTTTTTTAATTCTTTTCTGCATTTCTCCATTTCTTTCAACTGCAGCTCTCAACTCAGAGAAGTCTCTAGTCATTTGCTTCTTCTCCTCAGATAAATCTCTAGTCATTTGTCCTCTCAACTCAGATAAATCTCTAGTCATTTGCTTCTTCTCCTCAGATAAATCTCTAGTCATTTGCTTCTTCTCCTCAGATAAATCTCTAGCCATTTGACTCTGTGATAATCGTATTTGAGCACAAGATGATCGCATTTGAGCACAAGATGATCGCATTTGATCAAAGGATGATCGTAATTCTGCACAATCTCCTAAAGAAGCCTCTGTACTTGCATTCATTCTATCAACTTCTTCTGACAAATCTTGTATTTCATTTATTACAGCTGTTCTTTCAACACATGACAAAGATCCTTGAGGTCGGTCCATAATTTTCCTTACTTTTTATTTTTTAGTAATGGTTATAGCAATTTCATAAAATAAAAAAAAGAAAAAAAATCAAATACTTTTCATTTAGAAAAATCTTCAAAAGTTTTAAAAAATCTTGATAAAAATAATAAAAAAAACAACTATAAAAAAAAGAATAAAAGGAGTTTCTATACATGCCAGTTAAAGAGAAAAAACAAGTTCTAACAGTTGCAGAAGCAGCGAAAATGTTAGGGGTTTGTCCAGCAACAATTAGGTATCATTTGAGACATAAAAGGATAAAATCTTTTAAATTATCTTCAAAACAAAGCGGAGCATACAGAATACCAATTGGAGAAATTGAAAAGCTATTTAAAGGAGAATAAATGGTTGATAAAAATCGAATAGAACACGCAAAAAATTATCCAATATTAGATTTAGCAGAACGACTTGGAATAGAAATAAACAAAAGCAATCAAGCATATTGTTATAATGGACACGATTCAAAGACACCTAGTTTAACTTTTTATCCAACAACCAATACATTTCATTGCTTTGGATGTAAGGATGGCGGAGACACAATTAAATTTGTACGATTGCATTTCAGAAGTAAAAACTCAGAATTGACATTTAAAGAAACTATAGATTTCATTTTAGGGACAAAACAAAGTTCCCCCTTACCTTTATCTCAAAATTCTACAAAAACCCCCTTAAAACCGCTTAAAATTAATCAAAAAGAAGATAGCCGAAAATATAACGATATATATGAGCATTTCATTAATATGCTACCATTTCCCGATGAAAATTCATATTTGGTAAAAGAACGTGGATTATCATTAACTGTTCTCAAAAAGAATAATATCAAAGAAATAAATCCAAAAGAAACATGGAAGTACAGAGATAAGTTGTTACAAAAATTCCTCAAAAAACAGCTGATTAAAAGTAGTATTATTGCCACAAACAACAAGGATTGCCTATATTTTTATTTTCTGAATAGCTGTGCAGTTATTCCTTTCTACAAAAATGGTAAAATTACTTATCTTCAAGGGATAACTTCCTATGACAAAAGAGAGTCTCATGGCAAAACTTCTAACTTAAAAGGAATTCAAAAACCTGTTCTCTACATCCCACATCTCTTAAACCAAACTTCTATTTATTTGTGTGAAGGAATTATCACAGCATTATACTACACAACTTATGGACATAATAGCATAGCAATTGTATCAGGCAGCGACTCTCCAGAAAAAATCATCGAAGAGCTTGCTCCATATAAAAAGTATCACTTTATCCTATGTCCAGATGTGGATTTAACAGGAAAACAATTATTTGATAAATTAGTAAATCAACTTTTTTTAAAAGGATTTAAATATGATCCTCAATATCTCAACATTCGAGAATATGGAAGAAAACTCAATATTCAAGAAGAAAAACTATTAAAAATAAAGGACTTTAATGATTTGCATTGCTATATAAAAAAGAATAAAGGAGCAGCTCATGAACGTAAACTATGATGTAGAGGTCTTAAAAGGAGAGGCTTTAAAAATACTTTCCAGTGGCAAAAGTTTAAAAGAAATTTTTTCTAATTTTGATATTTTGAAAAACAAAATTCTTCACAAAGATACAAGCACAAAACTAACGAAACAATTGATAGCAAACAAAAATTCAACTTATACCTCCTTTATGGAAGAAATGAAAACACTGATAGATAAAGGAAATTTTGTCACAGGTTATGCTAAAATTGATGAAATTCTCCATTTTTCTCCTGGAGATTTTGTTATTTTACAATCTCCTAGCAACCATGGCAAAAGCAGTTTGATTGGAAATTTAGCTTAT
>JAHWIM010000017.1 GCA_019322535.1 Candidatus Woesearchaeota archaeon | reverse complement strand
TTATCTCAAAAGTTTACGAAATAAAAATTTAATTTTCCTCTAAAAAATGTTTAACGGGAATTGCTGCTATAAGATTAGAAAATACCTTGGAATTTATCTTATAGAAAAACTAGCAACTCAGGTTAATAACAATAAATTCACTTTCTTGCCAAAAGAAATTGGGAATCTTTCTTCATTACAAAGTTTATATCTTACCAATAATCAACTCACTTCCTTGCCAAAAGAGTTTGGAAACCTTTCTTCATTACGAAATTTAAATCTTATGTTTAATAAATTTTGTTCTTTTCCTCAAGAAATAACACCTCTATTGGAACGTACTGGAGGTTTGGTACCTCCACTATCTTTATTAATAGGAGGAAATCCATTTAATACTTGAAAAAACCAAAAAGTATAAAGTTAGAATAATATCATTCCTGATGATTTAGTTATTAAAAAGTTTTTTCAAACCAAACATTTTCAACAGCTTTTAAAATGAATTTTTATAGATAAATTTTAGGAAGAATCTATTTTAATGCGTTAGCTCTATATAAAAATTCTTTTTTCTTTTTTTATTTTTATAAAACTACTAAAATCATTTAAAACTTAAAAAAAGAGGAAAAATTTTATGGATCCAACAAAAGGCCCTATTCCTCCTCAACGTACCCCATGGCCAATACCAGTCCATCCAGAAGTAGTGACCGAAGCAGAAAAAAGAACTTTAACAAATAGGATTATACAAGTAGAAACAACAAATATAAATGGCCTTTCAACATATGTGCATGCAAGTTGTTCAGAATTACGTGCATCACATGAACAAATGGATGAAGATTTAGCTAAAATAGAAGTTTCAGTCAAAAAACATGCAGAATTCGTGGATGAAAGAGATAAAACTTCTGAACAAGCATTTAGAGAAATGAATAAAAAGGTAGATGAATTGATGATAGGATGTAGCGAGCAAATGAGAAGATTAGATGATTTGGAAAGTTTTCCTTCTAGAGGACAAAAAATTCTTCCTGAAACCCCGCTAACATCTGATGAAGAATTAGAAGAAATAGGGCCAAGAGAAGAAAGAAGAAGATGTTGGCTATCAGAATGGCTTTGTAATATATGGGAAGCAATAAAAGAATGTTTTTCAAGTTTATGGAGTTAAGATAAATTTTTTAAAAATTAAAAGAGGAGAAAGAATTATGGATAAAGTATCAACATCACAACCTTTGGATGTGTCTTTGGCAGCTTTAAGCGAAATGTTAAAAAATTTAGAGGCGAAATTGGAAGCTAAGCATGAGGCAGAGAGATTAGAAACGAGAAGAGAAATTTTTCATTTAAGAGAATCAGATGAGAGAAAATCTTCAAAAATAGCTTTATTAAAGCAGATGATCGAATCTCAACAAGAAGCTGTAATGCAGAAAGATGCGCAAAGAGAGGCAGAGAACATCTCGTTACATGAAAGAATGGATGCTTTAGATGAATCTGAACGACGAGTCAATGATAGAGTAGCCCGCATCGAACAAATTAGAGATCGAGCTTTTTCAGCAGGGAGAGAAACAGGAAGAAAAGAAGGAACTACGCATGGAAGATTAAATAGCTTAAGAGAAGCTCAAGAAATTATGGATAGAAATGTAGCAGAAGGAAAGAAAAAGGGAGCAAAAACTGGAGCAATTGTTGGAGCTGTAGCTATTGGTGTTCCTGCAGCCGTAGGTTTAGGTATTGGGGGAGGTATTCTTGCAGGAGCTATAGCAGGTTCTGCTGGAGGCCCCGCAGGGACAATCATAGGTGCTGTTGTAGGAGGCATTGCAGGAGGAGCTGCTGCTGGAGGTATTGCTGGAGGAGGAGCTGGTGCTGGCATAGGAGCTTTAGCAGGGAAAGCAAAAGGGGCATCTGATGGTCATAAAGCAGGTAATGAAGAAATGAATTCAATGATAGAGGAACTGTTACAAGGGATGGAAAGTGAATCAGACTCAGATTTCGAAGAAGGAAGCTCCGGTTCTGATGATTTTAGAGAAAGACCAGATTCATCACCTATTGATTACATTTCCTTCCAGGCAGGGCCTGACTACTTCCTCAGCCGGCAAGAGGCTTATGGGGATTTACCACCTTTACCATCTGAAAGTCCTCAAATCTCTTCAAGTCTTTCAGATGGAGATGGAATAGAAATGAATTCTTTAAGACGGAGATTGAGAAATATAACCATAACTGTAGAAGGATCCGATGATGAGGAAGAAGAGGAAGGTGAAGCAGAAGGAGCTGTAAGATCCGATGAAGGGCAACCAATATATCCATCATCTGATGAAGAACAACCTGGAGATCCGGAAATTGTAGAAGGAATGGATGAGGATAGAGTGGAAGCAGCTTTTTCAAATGATGATCAAGTATATTAAATTATAACCCACTAAAATAATTGATATTTAATCTGGTAGTTAATTCTTTTTTGGAACACATACGGCACACCTCGGCCCTATATTTGTCATTAGATCTCAACACATTTCATTTGCTAATAATATCGAAAGTATTTTATTACTTAGAATTTAATAGAATATTGATGGTTCCAAGCAGTTCAGTAAATCTTATAGATTGATTGGGAAAGTGCAAAGGCAGATATGGGATTTTCTTTATGAAAATATCGCGATTAAAAAATAAGAAATTGAAAAATAACAGAGTTCATAATGTCAAAG
>JAHWIM010000016.1 GCA_019322535.1 Candidatus Woesearchaeota archaeon | reverse complement strand
AGGGGCTGGGGCAGTTGAAGGATGATCTTTTCACCGCTATTGCTGAGGTTGCCGGAATATTCACCTGCTATGTTAATTCCCATGCCGTAGGCTGAGCGGAAGGAGTAGGAGCAGCAGCAGAGAAAAAAGAAGAAGAATCAACAGAAGAACAACCAACTGAAGAAACAAAGCCAGAAGCAGAAGCTAAAGAGCCTGTTTCTGAAAAATCTGAAGAAAAACCAAAAAAACCAGTAGAAGATACTGAAAATTTTGGTGAAGAATTGAACGAGTAAGTTATTTTTTCTTTTTTATTTTTTTTAAGTTAATTTTATATAGCTAAATCTATATCTTTTCTCTATGAGATTATTTGTTGCAATTGATCTAGACCAAGAAGACTACTTTAAAAAAATACAAGAACAAATACCAGAAACAAAAGCAACATATCCAAAAACATATCATTTAACTTTAAAATTCTTAGGAGAAATAGATAAACAGCAAGAAATTACAAAAGCAATAGAAAATATCAAATTCAAACCTTTTAAACTAAAAACAACACATATTGGCGTTTTTCCTTCTGAAAACTATATAAAAGTTGTTTGGTTAGGTTTAGAAGACAATAATGATTTAAAAAAATTACAACAAGATATAGAAAAATCATTAGAATCTTTTAATTTCAAAAAAGACTTTGATTTCCATCCTCATATAACATTAGCAAGAATCAAATTCATAAAACAAGAAGAAAAACAAAACTTCATAGAAAAACTAAAACAAATCAAATTTGAACAAAAAGAATTTGAAGTAAAAGAATTCAAATTAATCAAATCAGAATTAACTAGTGAAGGACCTGTTTATGAAGATATCAAAACATTCACAGCTGTTTCTCAATAAAAACACAACCAATGAAAAACCTAGTTTTTCAAGGTTAGAAAATATTCAATTTTCGTAACTTTTATAAATAAGATATAAATTCTTATCTTAAAACCAAATGTGAGTTCCGCGCTGAGAACTTGCAAAATCTGTGTTGAGGTTATAAAAACACACAGGAAAAATTATTAAGTAAAAATGACAGAACAAAAATTCCTAGTTCCGCAGGACGTCTACCTTAAAGCAGGCATTCAGATAGGAACAAAATTCAGAACAAAGTATATGGATCAATTTATTTATAAGACCAGACCAGACGGCTTATCAGTTCTAAATCTGCAAAAAATAAATGAGAGAATAGAAATTGCTGCAAATATGCTTGCACAATATCAACCAGAAGACATTCTAATAGTTAGCAGAAGAGAAAATGGATGGAAAGCAGTTAAAATGTTTGGCAAACTTACAGAAGCAAAAGTTTTCGCAGGAAGATATCCTCCAGGAATATTAACAAACCCAAATCTAGAGAATTTTATTGAAGCAAAAATTATCTTAGTCACAGACTCATGGCCAGACAGAAATGCAATAAATGATGCTCTAAAAATAGGAATACCCGTAATTGCTCTATGCGACACAAACAACCAAACAAACAATATTGATTTAGTAGTTCCTTGCAATAATAAAGGAAAAAAATCACTAGGTCTATTATTTTATATCCTAACAAAAGAATATATGAAAAAGCGTGGCTTAATAAAATCAGATGCAGAATTTAAAGCAAAAATTGATGATTTTACAGAAGAATAATTACACTTTCTCTATCCCTTTTTCAACAATTCTAAACATAACTTCTTTCTCTTCTGCAATACTTCTATGTTTTCTTAGAATAGCTTTCCTTACACCCTGATGACCATTCTGCAATTCAATCATGCATTTACTTCCATACTTTAACAAATCTCCGCCAACTATTTTCACACCGTTCTTTTTCGCAAAATCAGCATAAACTTGGTTTGTTATCAAGACAGGAATATTCTTTTTTCTTACAATCTCATTTAAGTAACCTAATTGCTGTCCTAATTCCTTGTTAACTCCATAAACATCTTCATTCTTTCCTAATTCTAGTCTATAAAGCATAGAAACAGTATCTATAATAATCAGCCCAATCTTTTCATTGATAACCTCTTTCAATCTTTCAAAAGACTCTTTTTGCTCTTTAAATGTTGTTGGCCTTAAAAACAAAACATTATCTAAAATCTTCTTATAATCATTATTCAACTGCTTCAATCTTTCAACAGAAAAACCACCCTCAGTATCTATATAAATTATCTTTTTACCTTCTCCAGCAATCTTCAACAAAGCCAATAAGCACAAAAGAGTTTTTCCAGAGCCAGCAGGACCATAAATAGTGCTGACTATATCCTTTTCATATCCTCCATCTAACAAATCATCAAGCAAAGAACTTCCTGTTTCTATCTTCATAAACAAACCAAAATAAAAACTCTTTTTTAAATTTTGCTAAACATATATAAATTACTGTAATTGTACTAAAATCAATGAAGAAACAACAGATTATATTGACAATAATCTTTATAGCATCCATTCTATTTAGACTTTATTTTGCATTCCAAACACCTTATTTTGACTATGATTCATATCTTTCCTTAAGACAAATCGAACATATAAAACAAACAGGGCTTCCAATCTTTAATGATGATCTAAGTTATAGTGGAAGAAGTTTTATTTTTATACCAACATTCCATTATATTTTTGCATTTTTTAGTTTAGCCATCCCCACAGCAATCGTCACAAAACTGCTTCCAAATATCTTTGCCTCAACCATAATCTTCATAACCTATCTTATATCAAAAAAAATTACAAACAACACCAACATTTCCTTGTTTGTTTCATTTATTTCAGCATTTATTCCAATATTTGTTTCTCAAACAATAAATAATGTCTCTGTTTATTCAATTACAATCCCTTTAATATTCCTGGCAATCTATTCTTTTATTAATCTTAAAAATTCAACCAATTATTTTTTGTTCACTATATTACTGCTAGCTCTACTTCATTCATCCGCGTTCTTATTAATCCTGGGCCTTCTTTTCTACACAGCATTCATCAGATTATCAAAACTAAAACAAACACAAGCAGAAGTAGAAGTTATTCTTTTTTCAACATTCTTAGTCCTTCTTTTGCAGTTTTTAGTCTTTAAGAGTGCATTTATTATGCACAGCCTTGCTGTGATATGGCAAAATATACCTCCTACAGTACTATTCCAACACTTCCAAGGAATAAATATTATAGAAGCTATTTTGAAAATAGGTTTATTTCCATTAATATTTGGAGCTTATGTTATTTACAGGCACATTTTCAGGGAAAAAAATAGAGAAGTTTACATCTTAATAGGATTAGCAACATCAACATTCGTTCTCCTTTGGTTAAGACTAGTCCAGCCCGATATTTGCCTGGCAATTATAGGTATAACATTAACACTATTATTTGCAACTTTTTATAGGCACGTTCTCAAGTATCTTAAGAAAACAAGATTAGCAGTTCTCACACCAATAATCTCGATTCTTTTCTTTTTATTATTCCTAACTACTTCAATTATTCCTGCTATTGCTTTCTCCCAAAAAGCAATTGAAAACAGCCCTTCAAAAGAAGAAATATCTGCATTATATTGGTTAAAAAGAAATTCAAAGAGCCATCAAGCAATCTTAGCAGCCCCAACAGAAGGGCATCTGATAAATTATATCACTGAAAGAAAAAATGTCATTGATACTAATTTTTTATTAATAAAAGATTCTTCAAAAACCATAAACAATGTTAAATTAATGTTTACATCTCCCTATAAGGTTGATGTAGTTAAATTACTGACAAAATATAATGTTGATTACATTTACTTTTCTGAAAATGCACAACTTCAATATAATATAATAGAAATACCCTCTATAAAAGAAGATTGTTTTGAACTAATCTACAACGTCTCAGAAATTAAAATCTATGAGAACGAATGCGAAATAGAAGTTGAAAAATATGAAGACTAAAAAAATCCTAAAAAAAATTAATTGGTATATATTCTTCATAACAGTTATTTTTCTTGCAATAGTTCCATTATTCAGATTTGTTTTAGACAAACCAATAATCGGCCAAGAGTCATATTATCATCTAAGGATAGCTCAACAGATTACTAAAACAGGACTTCCAACTCATGATAAACTAAGCAATTCAAACTATATTCTAAATCCACTGCATATTCCACTGGCCCTTTTTGTGTATATTATGGGAGAGAAAGCAACTTCAATTCTTTTTCCATTTTTGTTTGGTATTTTATCTATAATCATATACATTAAACTGTTAGGAAAATTGAATATTGATCCTGTAAAAAAATTCTTTATTTCTGCTATATTAATAACCTCACCAATCTTTATATATGCTTTTTCAACAGTAAATTCATTCATACTCCCAATTTTTTTAAACTTACTTGGATTCTATTTTTTTATTCAAGAAAACAAAAGTGCATTTTATCTATCAATTCTGATATTTGCTTTAATTCCTTTTTTTGGCTTATTCAATTTATTAGTAACAATAATAATGCTCTTAGCTTATTCAAATTTTGAAAAAACCAAATTAAAAAATTTCTATTTTACTAGTTTTATCCTATTACTAATCTCATTAGTTTATTATACTCCTTTGCTATATCCTTTCTTCTTTCCTGCAAAAATCATTTTTGATATAAACATACTAACAAATATCATATTTGAACTCGGAACAACAACAGGATTTAGAATTTTTACATTACTCTTAGCTATTCTCGGATTTTTCAAACTCTGGTCAGAAGAGAACAAAAGGACATCGCTCTTTATTTTACTTTTATTATTTCAATCTTCTTTTTTTGTAACTAATTTAACCTTCTATCTCAACTTCATAATGCCAATTCCAGCAGCATATGGTTTATTAACATTAATTAAAATGAGATGGAAAGTTGAATTAATCAAAAAATCAACTCTAGCAATCTTAATAATTAGTCTTTTATTATCATCATTCTCATCAATAGGTACAATCTCAGTTTCTCAACCAACTAACCAAATAATAGATTCCCTTGCCTGGCTTAAATCAAACTCAAAAGAGAATGAAAAAGTTCTGTCTTATTTCACTAACTCCTTTTGGATACAGAAAATAGCTGATAGGCCAACCTTGACAGACCAGCTCTTGAAAAATAATCTTCTTTACACTAATCTATTTAATATCTCTCACACAATATTCTATTCAAGAAATATAGAAATAACAACCTCTTTGCTTCAAGACAATAACATAACTTATATCTGGATAGACCAAAATATGAAAACTCAACAAGTATGGACAAAACCAGATCAAGGTCTTCTTTTCTTATTAGAGAATAGCGAAATATTTAAAAAGATCTATAACAAAAACGATATTGAAATCTGGGAGTTTGACTCTACCAAATTAAACATAGAAAATAAATAGGAAGGTAATGTATGTTACAATATATAATATGGATCTTGGCTTTTATTTCACTCTATCTAGCAATAGTGTGGTTAAATTTTCTTTATTTGTATGATCCTAAGAAAAGACAAAAACTAAAAAACTATCCAGCAGTCACAATAACAATACCTGCCTTTAATGAAGAAAGAACAATCTCTAAAACCCTAAGATCAGTATTAAATCTTTCATATCCTAAAAATAAAATAGAAATTCTTGTTGTAAATGATGGCAGTACAGATAAAACAGTAGAAATCGTTGAAGTATTTTCAAAAAAATACAAAAATATAAAATTAATTAATCAAAAAAATAAAGGCAAAGCAGCAGCTCTTAATACTGCTTTAAAAATTGCCTCAGGAGAATTCTTTGCCTGCCTTGATGCAGATTCAACAATAACAAAACGTTCACTTGCATTAATGCTTCCGCATTTTTCACAGAAAAAAACAGCAGCAGTAATTTCAGGACTAAAAGTCAATAACGCAAAAAATACCTATGAAAAGCTACAGCGTTTTGAATACATCTTGGCTATTTTAATGAGAAAACTAAAAGCCTCAATAAACACCCTTGCTATGACTCCTGGTGTTTTAAGTATCTACAGAACTAAGGTTCTCAAGAAAGTAGGAAAATTTGATAGAAAAAACATGACAGAAGACTTTGAAATAGCAATGCGTTTAAAATATTTTGGCCATGATATTAATATCGAGCCAAGCAGCTTTACCTATACAAATGTTCCAAATACATTTTCCTCTTTTTTCAGACAGCGTGTTCGTTGGTTTAGGGGATTTATCTACAACCATCTAAAATACAAAGAAATGTTTTTCAATAAAAAATATGGAATTCTAGGATTTTTTCAATTACCCTTAAATATTCTAGGAGTATTTTCACTTCTTATATCAATGGGAATAATCACTTTTTTTGTTATTTCAAAGATCGCAGAATTCATTATTAGAGTATTTAAAGTAGAAGGCTATTTAACAAACTATATTATTAAGCTTCCTTCCTTAAAAGAAATCCTTTTAAGCCACAACACAAAGATCATGTTGCCTATTTATATTGCTTCTATATCAGGAATTTATTTGTTTTATCTAGCTCACAAACAATCAAAAGAAAAAATAAAAAACCCAGCCTCAGTACTTACTTATTTCATTTTATATCCTTATTTAGTATTAATTCACTGGATTTCAGCTATTTCCCAAGAAATCTTAAAACTAAAAAGAAAATGGTAAACAACAATTTCAAAAAATATTTGTTATTTATAACGACTTTGTTAATCTTATTTGTATTTATTACAGGAATACTTTTAGGTAGAACTTTAACTAAATTAGAAGTAGAAAAAGTTTCAGAATTTATAAAACAAAATGAACTTAATACAGAGAGCTATCTTATAGAGCAAGAACTTCTAAGTTTTGAAAAAAATAATTGTGAATTTTCAAAAGAAAAAATATCAGACCTTTCAAATGAGCTTGCATCAATAGGCAGGCAGATTATAGCTCCTGGTGCAAAAGAAAAAATTGGTTCAGAAAATTACCATTTTCTCAAAATAAAGTTTCATCTTATGCAGATAAGAACATATACCCTTTTCAAAAAATTAATAGACAACTGCAACATTTCACCAAAAGTTATAATTTATTACTATGGTGCTAATGACCCAAAATCTGCAGAACAAGGCCCAATTCTAGATAAAATAGTTGACGTCTTTGATGCAAAAGTATTTGCAATCGAATTCAACTATTCACAAGAACTTCAATTTCTAGAATTATATTACAATGTTACAGAAACTCCTACTACAATTATTAATTATAATATAATCAATAAAGGCTTAGCTGATTTTGATAAAATAAAAAATCAACTAAGTTAATTCTTAAAATGGAAAATACAAACTGGCATAAACACGTATTTTTAATTAGCATTTTTCTAACTGTCTTTATTTTCTCAATCGGTTTCTTTTTTTCATATGGTCTAGATATCCTAAGAATAAACGAACTTGATAGAGTAATAAATGATTATCATTTAAGTTCAGAAGCATATTTAGCACAAAGAGATTTCATAAATACTTTCGGAGGTGATAAATGCACCATTATTACATCAAAAGTACAAGAACTTAAAGAAGAAATTTCTACAGTAGGCAGTGATCTTTCAAAATATGGAGAGAAAACAATCTTTAAAAAAAGAGACTTTGACTATTTAAAAAGAAAATATTTTTTGCTTGAACTCAAATTCTATTCACTTCTCAAGGAACTAGAACATTGTGATGATAGATATATCCCAATAATGTTTTTCTACAAAAAAGATGATGATTTAAGTATAAGGCAAGGATATGTGCTAGATGAATTAAATAAATATTTTAAAACAGAAGTTGTAGTATTTTCTTTTGATGTTGATTATGAAGACGAACCTCTCTTGAATTTTTTAAAGAAAAAATATAATATTTCAAAGCCACCTACAATAATAATTGATGATACCATAAAAATAGAAAGAATTGCTTATTCAGGAGAATTAAAACAGATAATACAAAACATCATTAATCCAATTGACCCATATGCAAGAAATTATAATTTTAGTTGGGAAATAAAAGCAACTGGAACGAATCAAACAACATACATACAAAATCTAACTCAATTACTCACCAAAACTACTTCTGATTTTGCAAAAGCAGATATTTATTTGATTTTAGGAAGGCTAACCAATAATGACAGTCTAATATGCAAATCTGTCGAAATCTACAAACAAATTCATCCATCCAATTTAGAAGAAAAAGCCATTTTATTTGAAACAATTGCTTCTATAAACTGCAAAAATAACCCGATAACCTATTTTTCACGTGCTTCAAGAATATGGAGTCAATTAGGAAATACATTTAGAGCAGAACTAGATCAAAAATTAGCATCTGATGAACAATTAAACTTTAGTTTATCTCCTTATCCTATCCCAAAAATAAACAAGACTGTTAAAAACGTAACAATAGGTAAATCATATTTCATTTTAAATTCTTCAGATATTTTAGTTTCTCAAACAGACAGAACAACAAGAGATTGGCTCTCATATCAATTTCAATCCCCTTACAATAATGAGCTATTAACAGTTTTTTCAGAACAGTTCTATCTACCAGAATCAAAACTTTTACCTGAAATAGGATGGCACGAAGGAGCTAGGATAAAAGAACTAAAAAAAATCAACCTAATTCACAAAATAGCTTCTGGAACTATTGTAGTAAAAATAAACAATTCATGGTATGCTCCTGACGAAAAAGGGGTTTTTAGATTTGAAGTTCCGTTTGATAAAGTTCTATATCCAACTACAAGATTCTTAAGAGAAAATATAGCTTTATTAATAGATACCCACGGCATAAACACGATTGTTGAACAAGCAGTAAGACATAAAGCAACAGCAGTTATAGGTTGTTGTGATCATATTGGAAAAATTAGGGCAGCAAAATATCTGAGTGATCAAGGTATAAAAGTTATTTGCCCAACAGATAAATATCTCCCTTTACTCTTATTTTCAGATGCCACTGTTCTAGGTTCACCACCAATTACAAAAAAAGGCAATCAGTTTATTTTAGGCAATAGGCCTATTGAGATAAACAAAAATGAGAAAATAATAGTAATGAATTCTACAAATAATCCTTACGCTCTTTGGTATTACCAAACCCCTACATTATACTTCTCAATACTAGAAAAATCAATAAATCTTGATGTAGAATATGTTCAAATAACAGATTTCAACCAAATGAATAAAGTAATAAAAAAAGCAGAAGAAAAATCTGCAAATATAATTGCTGTTAGAATATTTAACTCCAATGACTATGCTGCTGTTAAAGAATGGCTTGAATCAAGCCCAAAACATAAAGCAATATTATTTCATTCAATTTCTTATCCATACGGCTATAAATTATTAATGGAATTTCCAGAACAAACTTCTTTTGGAGATATAAATCCAATAACATGAAAAAATTAAAATTATTTATTGAAAAAAATAAGTCAATATTACTAATACTTTTGTTAGCATTACTAACTCGTCTTTTTTTCTTTTTCAGCTATCATCAAATATGGTGGGATTCAGCAGTTTATGTTGGAATGGGAAAGGATATTTTTTCCTTAGGCAAACAAGGACTATGGGAACCAATAAGACCAATTGTATGGCCAATCATTCTAGGATTTTTTTGGAAATTAAAATTAAATCCAATTTTTTTTGGAAGACTATTAAACTTAATTATGAGCCTTGCAATAATTTATCTTACTTTTTATATAACAAAAAAATTATATAACCAAGAAACAGCATTAATTGCTTCAATACTAATTTCTTTCTCTTCAATTTTCTTTCTCTTTAATTACAGACTTTATACAGAAATTCCAGCAGTCTTTTTTGCTTTGCTTGCGTTTTATTTTTACTTCAAAGAAAAATATTTTTTTCTAGGACTTTTTCTTGCTTTCTCGTTTCTTACTAAATTTCCAGCATTATTATTCTTTATTTGTTTTATGACAATTATACTGTGGAAAAAAAAATTCAGAAAAATACCTTTTTTATTGTACGGCTTTGTGATTCCTGTTATTCCTTATTTAATTCTAAATCAAAACCTCTATTCTAATCTTTTATTCTCTTTTATCTCAGCAAGCACAGTTATCAAAAAAACCTTAAGCTGCACTTTACTCATGGGTTACAAATGGTATAGTTACTTTTTATTTATTCTCAAAGACAATATCTTAAATTTATTTGTGATATATGGAGTTTATCATACCATCAAAAAATATAATAAAGACAAAATACTCTTGCTTCTCTTATTCCTCTTCCCTCTAATATATTTTATTCAGCTAGTTTGCAGACAAAATTATTATATTATACTCTTCCTCCCATTTCTCTCGATTCTAACAGCAGAAGGAATTTCTAATGCTATCAAAAAATTCAATAAAAAATATTTTTCAAAAATAATTATCTTAATAATAATTATCTCCTTAATTTTTTCCTTAACAACTTATTTTTTAACAGAATCAAAAAAACCAATTCCAGAAAGAGAAGATTTTTACCGTTTTGCAGAAAACAAATCAATAATATATGAGATTTGGATTACAAATCCAACAATAAATCTCTATCTGCCAAAAAAAGCAGATTTACTTTATTATCCAGTCTATGATATAAATACTATTTTTAATTTTCAGCAATATATGCAGTCACATAATATCTCATATATTTTTCTTGATACTTGTAATGGAGGAATGACTTGTGCTCCTGAAGATATAGCTTGTCAGGAAAAAACAAAAGAATTCATTAACTCACTTACTTCCTATAAATTTTGGCTAGTCTACAATAAAACTCGCGGAAGATGTAATTATTATATATTTAGAAAATAATTATCCTTTTTTTATTTTAATCAAATCACCAACAGTTAGTTCAGCACTTTCTGTTTTAGTTGCTTTTCCTTCTTCTTCATATTCTTCAACTAATTTAATTCCCAATACTTTCTCCAACTTTCTAGCCATATCTAAACTTGGTTTAAATTCACCAGTCTCTAATTTATGAATGACACTTTCTTTTTCATTTAATTTTTTTGCAAAATCCTCTTGTTTTAATCCAAGTTCTTCTCTTTTCCTTCTTATTCTATCTGCAAAATCACCAACAACTAATTCTATTATTTCTTTTTCTGGCTCTTTTTCAATTTCTTTTATTTCTCTCTCTCTTCTTACTTCAATCTCTTCTCTGACAGGAGCAATAACTGTTCCAAATTTAGAACAGGCCTTACACACATTTAATATACTCCCCTCTATATTTGTTTTATATACTCTCTCTTCAGAACCGCACATATCACATTGCATGTTATCAAAATATTAGTTTTTGGATATTTAAATATTATTATTATTTAACTGATGATGTATATTTATTCTTCAATAATCTTAACAATAACTTTTCTTTTTCTAGGGCCATCAAATTCAGCAAAATATAGATTTTGCCATGTTCCTAAAACCAAATCACTGTCTTTTAGAACTAATGTTTCAGAAACTCCAATTAAGCTTGATTTAACATGAGAATCAGAATTTCCTTCACTATGTTTAAAACCACTGTTTTCAGGCACAAGTTTGTTTAACCACATTAAAATATCTCTTTTAACATCAGGATCAGCTCCTTCATTAATAGTTATTCCAGCAGTTGTATGAGGGCAACAAACAATACAAATCCCATTTTTAACACCAGATTTTTTAACTATATTTCTAACTTCTGCTGTTATATCAATTAATTCATTTCTTTCATTTGTTGAAACATTTATTTCCTCCATAAATAAAATATTATTTCAATTCTATAAAAATTTTATTAAAATAACTTCAAACCAATTCAAACTTATCCTAACCTTTAAAAATAGGCAAATATTCCAATAATATATGTCAAAAGAATCATTCCTACTAGTAAGTCTAAAAGAAAGTAAAGCAAAAGAATTAGCTCAAGTTATATCAAACCAAAGCTGTAGAAAAATTCTCGATTATTTAGCAGAAAAAGAAGCAACAGAAACAGAATTAGCTAAAAAACTAGAATTACCTCTTTCAACAGTTCATTATAATCTTAAACATCTTTTAGAAGCAGGCCTTATCTCAGCAGAAGAATTCCATTACAGCGAAAAAGGAAAAGAAGTAAACCATTATAAATTAGCAAACAAATATGTTATTATTGCTCCTAAGTCAACATTTGGTCTTAAAGAAAAACTAAAAAGCATCTTACCAGTTGCTGTTGTAATATCAGTAACAGCAGGAATAATCCACTTATTTTCAAGCCAAATGAGCACTTTTGGAGCAGCAAGGCTAGAAAAAGCAGTGATGGAAACAGCTGCAGAACCCCCAATTCAAGCAGTACAAACACAACCAAACATTGCTTTGTGGTTTTTAATAGGTGCTTTAACAGCCCTAGTAATCTTCTTAATAATTGATTATATCAAAAAGAAAAAATAAACTTTTTATACTATTAATAAAACCATTATTATATGAAAAAAAGAGGGTTATTTATTGTATTCTTAATTATATCCTTATTTGTTTTAGGTTGCAGCAGTAAAATAATAACAGAAGAAAAAGGAATGCTCTCATATTCTATCAAGGGATGTATAAATAAAAAATCTATTGATAAAGGACTACGATCATTAGATGATATATCTATAACTGGAGCAGAAGACTCAATTGTTATATCTCATAAATCAAACCATCTTTGCGACCTTGACATTGAACTACAACAATCAATAAAAGATGCTCAGGTAACAGTTATAGAAGTATTCACAGGACAAGGAGCAAAATGCATGTGTAATTCAGAAATATCAGCTGAAATATCTCCTCTAGAAAAAGGCGTTTATAATTTAAAAATCTATAAAAAACTAAACGAAAATCCTCCTGAATTAGTAAACGAAACAAATATAGCTGTTGGCCAAATAAATTCCCCTACAATCGATAGTTAAATTTATATACCTAAAACCTTTATTTTTAAACATGGCAACACCCATCATAAAGCTTAAAAATATAACCAAAAAATTTGGTAAAAAAGTAGTTCTTGATAATTTAAATCTTGAAATAAATCAAGGAGAAATATTTGGACTAATAGGTATGTCTGGTTCTGGTAAAACAACTCTTCTTAATACCTTAATTGGTTACTACGAGCCAGAACAAGGGGATATCTTATTTTATTCTAAAGAAGACCAAACTAATAAATCACTTTTTAAGAATATGCTTGAAGTAAGAAAGATGTTTGGATTTGCACCACAATCTCCATCTTTTTATCCAAAATTAACAGTAGAAGAAAATCTTGCACATTTTGGCTCGCTTTATCATCTTTCAAAAGAAACAATACAAACAAATATCAATCATTTGCTTGATTTAACAGAACTGACTCAAGAAAGAGAGCAAATAGCACAAACTCTTTCAGGAGGAATGCAAAAAAGATTAAGTATTGCCTGCTCTTTAATACATAATCCAAAAGTTCTTATTCTAGACGAGCCAACAGCAGACCTCGATCCAATACTAAGAAAAGAAACCTGGCAGCTTCTAAAAGGAATCCATCGCCTAGGTACAACAGTAATTGTTGCAACACATCTTCTTTCAGAATTAGAAGATACATGCGATAGAGTAAGTATCCTTCATAATTCAAGAATAATCAAAATAGGAACAGTAGAACAACTGAAAAACGCATTTACACAAAATAAAGAAATTCAAATTACAACATCTCTCAGAAAATATGACAAAATAGCAAAAGAACTTTCAAAATACTCATCACTTTCTATAAAAAGAATGTTTCTTAAAGACAATAAATTAAACATACACACACCAGATGCAGAATCAACTCTCCAGCATTTATTACATATAACAAAAAAAACAAATGAATCAATTATAGAGCTCAACGTAGAAAAACCCTCATTAGAAGAAATATTTGAATCAATTTCACACTCTAGAAAAAAAGAAATCAGATTAAAAGGTGAATAAATTTGCATGCGCTATTTAAAATAATCCAAAAAAACTTTAAATTATTAATAAGGTCAAAAAGCTCTGCTCTTATTATAATTCTTGGTCCTCTTTTAGTGATATTCTTAGTTGGAATTGCCTTTGACAACGTAAGTAAATACAGTCTAAACATTGGTACATATTCTGGTAAATATAATGACCTAACAGAATCATTTATTAAAAAAATGCAAGAAAAAGAGTTTAAAGTTCAAAAATTTGATTCAGAAGAATCTTGTGTAGAATCAATAAAATATGGTAAAATTCATACCTGTATTGTTTTTCCACCAAACATGCAGATAGAATCAACCAAAACCAACGAAATAACTTTTCATATCGACAACTCAAAAATCAATCTGGTATGGATGATTCTTGATACATTATCTTCAAAACTTACAGAGCGTTCATCAGAATTAAGTATGGACTTAACTACTAATCTATTAAACAAAGTAGAATTAACAAGAACAGAACTCTTTACAGACAGACCAATTATAACTAACCTACAGACTGAAAATAAGGAGATAACTAGTAAAATAAACACTTTAAACCAGAATACAAATTCAATGTCTTCATTAAAACAAAGAACCTCGACTTTTAAAAATTTCTTAACAAACAAAGTTAATTCAATTGAAGAAAATATTTTGAGTGTAGAAGAAAGTATAGATTCATTAGACAATTTTTCAGATAAAAATAAGGTAGAAGATGATATAGAAGATATAAAAACAACGATTTTGGGTTTAAAGTCTCAAATTGAAAATAATGAGGGAGATTATGCTATAATAACCAAAACAATTAATGAAATAGAGTCCTCTTTAAAATCAACAGTAAGTTTAGTAAAATCCAAATTATCACAATCTTCATCAAAAATAACTCAGATAAAATCTTCTCTAGATAAAATATATTCTGCTTTAGAAGAAATAAAAATAAACAATGCTGCAACAATTGTAAATCCAATAACAACCAATATCAAACCAGTAATTTCAGAAAAATCATATCTTGGTTATATGTTTCCAGCTTTAATAGTTCTTGTTGTTATGTTTATTTCAATTCTGCTTTCAACAACACTTGTTATGATGGAAAAACATTCTCCAGCATATTTCAGAAATTTCATTACGCCAACTCGAAATATAACTTTTATTCTAGGAACATATTTTACCAATATACTAATAGTTACAGTGCAGTTAATTATAATAATTGCAATATCTTTAATATTTTTCAAATCACAAATTTTGTCCACTCTTCCTGTAGCTGCTTTGCTCCTGCTACTTACAACTTCATTCTTTACTTTTGCAGGTATGTTAGTAGGAAATATCTTTACTTCAGAAGAAACAGCAACATTGGCATCAATTTCATTAGGTTCAATATTTTTATTCCTATCAAATGTTATACTTCCAATAGAAAGCATGCCAGAATATATTAGGAATATTGCTAAGTTTAATCCTTTTGTTATTGCAGAAAACCTTCTTAAAAAAACAATTTTATTCCAATCAAAGCTATCAGCACTAGCAAATGATATATACTTATTGCTTGGCTATTCTGCTGCCTTATTTATACTGGTCCTTCTTATACAAAGTTTTGCAAGAAAACATCTTTTATTTGCAATGGTAAAACACAAGAAGAAGAAAACACAAAAAAAATAATTAATCAAAAGTTTTTTAATAAGTTCTTTCTTATCAAATCATATGATAATAGCAGTTTCAGGAACACCAGGAACAGGCAAAACAACTTTAGCTAAAAAACTAATGAACAAATTTAATTATCCTTTATTAGATGTCAAAAAATTCATCAAGGAAAAAAAACTTGCTGAATCTTATGATAAGAAAAGAAAATCAAATATTGTTGACATAAAAAAACTAAATAAGGGATTAATCAAGGAAATAAAATCAATACAAAAAGAGCACAAACCAAAAGGAATCATAATTGACTCCCATCTTTCTCACTTTCTTCCAAAAAAATATGTTGATTTATGTGTTATTACCAAAACAGATCTTAAAACATTAGAAAAGAGATTAAAAAAGAGAAGATATAATAAAGAAAAGATTAGAGAAAATCTTGATGCAGAGATTTTTGATATTTGTTTGAATGAAGCAAAAGAGAACAAGCATAAAGTTTTAGTTGTTGATACTACAAAAGGAATAAATCTAAATAAAATAATTAAAAAAATAAAATAAAATGAAACAATTTTCATCTTTAGAAATCCATTACTTAATAAAAGAACTTCAATTTTTAATAAATTCAAAAGTAGACCAAATATATCATCCATCAAAAAAAGAATTAATAATTCAACTTTATGTTACAAACCAAGGAAAACGAATTCTTAAAATAACACCTAAAATATTCTTTCTGACAGAAACAAGACAACAAACAAAAAACCCATCTCAATTTTGCTTGTTTTTAAGAAAATACCTAATCAATTCAAGATTAACAGCAATAAAACAATTAGAATTTGAAAGAATTGTCCAGTTTGATTTTAAAACAAAAGATCAAACTTACTCTCTAATCCTAGAACTATTCAGTACAGGAAATATTATTTTTTCAAAAAACAGCCAAATATTAATGGCAGCAGAACATCAAAAATGGAAACAAAGAACAATTGCTCCAAAACAAACATACTCTTATCCAAAAAAAGAATACAATTTTCTAGAACTAAAAGAAAAAGACCTCAAAACATTGCTTCAAAAAACAAATAAAGAAAATTTAGTCAAAGCATTAGCAATAGATTTAGGATTAGGTGGCTTGTTTGCAGAAGAATCATGCCTCTTATCCAAAATCAACAAAAACAAAAAACCAAAACAAACAACAGACCAAGAAATTGCTTCATTAATCAAGACATTTAAAAACCTAAAAACAAAAAAAATCAATCCTCAAATAATTTACAAAAATAAAGAAATAGAAGACATAACTCCATTCAAATTAGAATTCTATAAAAATTTAAAACAAGAATCTTTTAAAATATATAATCAACTTCTAGATTTTTATTTTTCAAAACAAACAACATCAATCCAAAAACAAAAATTCAGATTACAATTAGAAAAAATTCAAAAAATAATCCAAAAACAAAAATCAGACATATCTACTTCAGAAAAATCAATCCAGGAAAATCATAAAAAAGCAGAATTAATCTATCAAAATTACAATTTAATCAAAGATGTTATGGAACAAATAAACAAAGCAACAAAAAAATATACTTGGAAAGAAATAAAAGAAAAATTAAAAGGACATAAAATAATAAAAGAAATCAATCCAAAAGATAAAACTATTGTTCTAGAATTATAAGGTTGGCAGCTTATTGGTTTTCCCGCGTAACGCAGTACACACCAATACGGAAGTTTGCTTAACTGCTGTGTTCGAATGGGAACAGGTGAACCAAACCCCTATGGCCGCCTATAATCTAAGAAAAAATAGTTATTTATAAAACTATCGATAAAAAAATAAACTTTATATAGTCCTACTGTACTCTTT
>JAHWIM010000015.1 GCA_019322535.1 Candidatus Woesearchaeota archaeon | reverse complement strand
GTTCCTTCCACAAATGTCAGAATAAGAACCAGAGAAGGAAAAGTTGTTTATTATTGTCTAAATTGCAAGAAATATATGAGATTTCCTTACAAAAAAAGAAAAAAAACATAATATTTTTAAAATTCTCAAATTAATGATTAAAAATGGAATACAATTTAGAATTAAACAAAGCAATAGCTGAAATAAAAAAACAAAAAGCAAAAAAAGTCTGTATTCAATTGCCTGATGGTTTAAAACCAAAAGCTCAGGAAATAACTGATAAAATAGAAAAACAAACTTCTGCAAAAGTTTTTATATGGCTAGGTTCTTGCTTTGGAGCTTGTGATATTCCAGAATATATTAACAAACTAGGAATAGATTTACTAGTTCAATGGGGGCACTCTCAATGGAAATATTAATAAATTATGCTTTAGTAACTTTAATCACATTTTTAGGATTGTTTGTTGGGTTTATTCTTGCTTTAATTGCAAAAGAAGAACTCAAGCCAGGAAAACATTATTTTATCCTGCTTCAAAATCTCATATTCTCACTAATTATCTTTTTCCTGTTATTCTATAATGATCTAATGATATGGTTGTCAGCTCTAATAGCTTTCCTAACATTTATCTTTTTAAGAAAATCAAAAGTAAAGCCAATAGCAACTTATTTATCTCTTGCAGTAATTTTTAATGCAGCATTCAGAAACCGTTTAAGTGTTTTCATCCTAATAGCATCCCTGATTTTTATCTACGGAATTCCAATAGGTTCTCTTTTAACCTATAATTTAAAAAACAAAAAATCAAAGGTCATAAAAGACATTCTAATAAAATATGGAATTTTTATTCCAATAGCATTAGTATTATTTTTCCTATGAAATATGACTTGCATATCCATACAAAGTATTCTCCTTGTTCTACGTTAAAACCCCATATACTTCTTAAACCAGCTATTAAAAAAGGATTAGATGGTATTGCTGTCGCAGATCATAATACAATCAAAGGATCATTAGCAGTAAAAAAACTTAACAAAAACAAAGATTTTGAAGTTATTGTAGGAGAAGAAATCAAAACAGATAAAGGAGAAATTCTAGCATACTATCTAACTGAAGAAATCGAACCGGGAAATTTTGAAGAAGTCTTAGAAAAAATAAAACAACAAAATGCATTAGCTGTAATAGCTCATCCTTTTACTGTAGGAATTACTAGAAAAAAAACTAAAATAAATTTTAGTAAAATAAAAAACAAAATTGATGGAATTGAAACATTCAATGCAAGAAATATTTTTAATCACTCGAACAAAAAAGCAGAATTATTAGCAAAAAAACTAAATCTTGCTCAAATAGCTGGCTCTGATGCTCATTTTGCATTTGAAATACAAAGAGCTGTGACAATATTTGATGGTGCCCTAAGAAAAGCAATTAAAAACAAGAACACAAGAACACAAGGCACTAATTTCCTGGCATTTCCAATCAGGTCTCTTTCTGTTTTTCCTAAATTAAGAAGTTTTCTTAACTTTAATACTATAAACAAGATATTTTAAACTTACAATAAAAGTGTAAACTAATACTATGTTTATCAATAATCTACTAACAGGAAGCCCTAAGAAAATATAAATTATTAAAATATAAAATAAAGCTACATTAATTTTTCCAACCATAATCGGTGGAACATCCAATTTCCTTAATTTCATACTATTTATTACAGTTGCTAAAACAAATATTAAAAATATAAAAAAACCATACTTCAGAAAATAAAAATCAATAACATTCTTAATAATCAAAGCAATTGCTGTCAATACAATCAAAGAATTATCTGCAATAGGGTCCAAAAATTCTCCAAATGCAGTTATTCCTCTTTTCCTTGCAATAATCCCATCTGCTTTATCACTCAAAACAGCAAGAATAAATACAAACAATGCCAGATTTCTTTCATCAATCCAGATTAAATAAAAACATAATGGTCCAGCAAACAATCTTAAGATAGTTAAACTGTTCGCAAGATTAAACAATTTTTTCTTTACCATTTTACTTCTCTTATCCCAAGATAATAACCCAGATGATTAATTAAAATATGTCCAAAAAAACTTATCAACAAAATTGCAATCATCTGTGCAACAGTCAAAGCATAAACAAAATAAATAAAAAATATTGCACCAATTGCATAATCAATCTGATCCCATGGAATAAATGGTTTTCCTGGTTTAACTCCAACTCTTCTTTTGAAAAAACTTTTAACAGAGTCTCCAACTAAAGCTCCAAAGCTTAATAAAAATCCAATAATAAACCAGTTATTATAATCAACAAAAGAAATATTTGAAAAAGAAGAATACCCATAAAGCAAATATTGAATATAAGCAACAACTATTCCAAACAATACTCCAAAAAACAATCCTCTCCATGTCTTGTGCTTTCCTAGGATTGGTTTTCCTTTATACTTTTTGTTAAAATCAATAGAAGAATCAAGAAATTTTATTTTCCTGACAAAAACAGGAGCCATATTTGCAAAATAAGCAGGAAGCATAAAATATAAAACACTTAACAAAAACATCAACATTATATCACCTTAAATTAACTAAAAAATAAAGAATTTATAAATTTATCCTATTGTGAAAAGATATATTTAAATATAAATATAAATTTGAAAAAATAGGGAGATAAATGAGCAAACCAATTATATCTGTATTAAAAACAAATCCAAAAAATGTATTAAAAGATTATTCTAAATTAATGCATTTAGCTAAGTATGAAAAATTTCTTCCAAAAAATAAAGAACTGCTTCTAAAATTAAATCTTTCCTGGAGCTTATATTATCCAGCATGTTCAACAGAGCCGTGGCAATTAGAAGGTGTTCTAAAAACCCTAATAGATGATAATTATAAAAAAATACATGCAGTTGAGAATAAAACAGTTGTCACAAAGCCATGGAAAGGAGCAAAAGGAAATAAGTGGCTTCCAATTCTAAAAAAATACAATCAAAAATTTAAACCATTAACAAAAGTAAAATGGATTGACTACAAACCAAAGCATGAATTAATGGCCCTTTCAAAAATCTTTCCAGGTGGCCATAAGATTCCAGAAATGTTCATAGGAAAATCAGTATTGCATCTTCCAACAGTAAAAACACATGGTCATACAATAATGACTGGCTCGATGAAAAATGCTTTTGGAGGCCTTATAACAGAAAGAAGGCACCACTGTCATAAAATGATTCATGAAGTCCTAGTTGATTTATTAACAATCCAAAAAGAAATCCATCCAGGAATCTTTACAGTAATGGATGGAACTGTTTGTGGAGATGGAAAAGGCCCAAGAACAATGATTCCAAAAATCAAAAATTATATTCTAGCAGGCAATGATTCAGTTGCAATTGATGCTATTTCTGCAAAGATGATGGGATATGATCCTATGAGAATCAAATTCATAAAATTAGCCCATGACAAAGGATTAGGGTGTGGAGATATAAAACAAATAGATATTGTTGGAGAAAATATCTCAAAAGTAAATTTCAAATTTGCAACAGGAAAATCACCTGTAGTATTCTGGGATCAAATGTTTAGAAAAGGAGCATTATCATTTGTAGAGCCATTATTATTCCATACAGGATTATTCAAGTTATGTGTTTATGCATCTGCAATTTATCATGATTATTTATGGTATCCTTTTATTGGCAAACAAAAAATCAAAAGATTTATGAAAACAGAATGGGGAGAGTTGTTTAAATGCTATTAACTCAATTAATAAAATTATGCAGACCTCAACAATGGTATAAAAATTTAGTAATATTCTTGCCTATAATATTTGCAGAAAAATTACTCCATATTCCTTTTCTCCAAAAGATAATATTAGGTTTTATTTCTTTATCTTTAATATCTTCAACTAACTATATAATAAATGATATCATTGATAAGAAAAAAGATGCATTAAATCCAGAAAAAAAGACAAGACCTATTGCTTCTGGTAAGGTGCCTGTCTGGCTTGTATTAATATTAGCAATAATTTTAGGAGCACTGTCAATAAAAATAGCAATAAATCTTTCTTTATATTTTTTATATTCAGTAATATTTTTGTTTGTATTTACTACACTATATTCATTCATATTCAAAAAAGAACAGTTTGTTGACATATTATCAATAGCAATAAACTTTGTTGTAAGAGCTGTGTCAGGAGCTTTCATAATAAACATTGAAATAACTCCTTGGTTAATTATAGGAACTGCTTTCCTGTCTTTATTTCTTTCAGTTGGAAAAAGACAAGCAGAAGTTCAGATATTAGGGAAAAAAGCAGTTAAACATAGAGAAGTGCTTGAATATTATCCAAAAAAAATAACAAACTCCATGATGATAATCTCAACAACAATGTTGTTGCTTTCATATGCATTGTATTCTTTCCTCAATAATCAAATAAATCTATTACTTACATTCCCTTTTGCAATTTATGTTGTATTTAGATATCTTTATTTAATTTACAAAGGCAGTATTATAGCAAGACATCCTGAAAAAGCTTATAAAGACAAACGCCTAGTTATATCAAGTATATTATTAACAATTTCAATTTTTATAGCCTTGTATGTGATATAAAATGTTTATAGATATAATCAAAAAACACATCTCAAAAAAATTTAAAAAAACCTCTGTTTTACTGTATAACTTAGGAATAACTCCAAACAGATTAACTAATTTAACTTTTGTTCTAATCTTTCTAAGTTTTTATTTGTTTGCAACTAAACGATTATTTTTAGGTGGAATTGCAATTACTATAAGCTATTTGACAGACATCTTAGATGGACATATTGCTAGAGTTAATAAAAAAACAACAAAATTAGGATTCTTTCTTGATAAAAGCAGTGATATGTTAAGACCTATAATCTGGATTGCTTTAGGTATAGGAAATTTTGTTTCTTATATGGTTGTTTCACTAGTCTTGTTTACAATCATATATAACTTTTATTTAGTTAATATGGCAAAATTAAATAAACTTAAGACAATTGATTGGTTGCCTCAAGGAACTGATTTTCTCATAATATTTGGGGCATTATTCAATCAAGTGCCGCTCACAGCCTATTCAATTGTTATCATTAATATAATCTTTTTCCTTCTAAATTTTATAACCTTAATTTATTTCAATCGAGAAAGATGAAATATTTAAAAAAATATTTACTGTATCTAACTTTGATAATATTCCCACTGATAGGATTATTAAATTCATTTAGATTTAAATTTCCGTTAGGAACAGACACTTCTTTTCATTACTTTATTTCAAAAACATTATTAGGAAATAATTTTTTGCTTTCAAAAACAATCCCTTTTTTCTGGGACGGCTTTTTTGCTGGATATCCTCCTTTATTTCATTATGTAGCTGCATTTATAAGCAAGATATTCAGTTTGGACCTATTATTAGTCTACAAATTTCTGCCTTGGTTATTTTTTTCTTTGCTTCTTTTAGCATTATATATCTTTATTAAAGAATTTGACAAAAAATATGCATTATTAGCAGTAATAATTTTTACTATTATTCCCATCTATCTTCATGCGTTCTACGCAGGAGAACTTGCAAGACTTCCTGGATTGGCATTTTCATTATTTTGTCTAGCTAGTGTTAAAAAATATTTAAAAACAAATAGCAAAAAAGAATTGATATTTAGTGGGATATTCTACAGCTTAACTATTCTTTCACATTTATATGCAGCAGCTATTACATCAGTAATTCTAGCTTACTGGATAATAGAACAATACATTGTAAAAAAAGACTATTCAATAACATTAACATTGTTTCTAGGAATTATAATCTCTTCTCCATGGTTAATATTCATAACTAAGAATTTTGGATTATTATATTTCTTCAAAGTATTTGCAGCACACAGCACAGATGTTGCTTCATTTGTCCCCTATATTGCCATCATATTATTAATGCTGCCAATAATAAAAGGCCTATGGAAAAGAAAATTCTATTCAATCATCTTAATTTTTTTAATCTTATCAATAATCTCAAGAATGTTTATTATGATCCCTATTTCTTATTACTTATCAAAACAGATTCATCTTCGTATATTTAAGAAAAATAAAAAGATTAAATCACTTTTCATAATGATCTTGTTAATAATAAGCATCATGATATTTTCTTCAATTATGGCAAGCCAATTTATGAAACCTCTGATTACAGAGCAAAAAATCCAAGCAACTGACTGGATAAAACAAAACACCAACCAAAATCAAACAGTCCTTGCTTACTTAGATTATTTTTATGTTAAAGCAACAACATCTGAATACTTATTTGATAATATCATAGGGCATGCTGTCAGACAAATAAATGGATTTGACAATATTATCCCAGCACTTACCCAAAGAAAAACCTACACTTGGTTTGCTTTTGAATGGTCTCTAGATAAAAAAAGAAAAACAATTATCGATGAATTCAGAGAAAAATTATGCAAAGAGCATTTCTTTAAAACAGCAGTCAAATATAATATCTATCCAGATTATCTATGGTTTGCAAAAGAAAAAAACAGCTCAAGATACACTAGCTTAATCTGTAATGATTTAACAGAACCAGAATTTGAAAAAGTTTTCTCAAACAATGAAGTAGATATCTATAAAATAAATTATTAATCTTTAAACGTTAGTTTCTTGTTCCAAATATAGTTATTTAATCCAGCCATTACAATAGCTATTGCTTGGGAAAACATATACCATAAGCCAAATAATTCAACTAATATTGACAAGACTATTAAGTTGATTGCAAGACTTGATAAACTTATTAAAAAATATTTTATGTATTGTTCTTTATAATGTTTACTTTTGTTTTTAAATGTCCAGAATTTATTCCAAAAAAAATTATTAGTTATACCTATTATGTAAGCTAGAATTGCTCCTATGATATAAGGGAGCCTAATAAATTCAACTGCTAAATACAACACCATCAAATTTATTGTTGCACCTAATAAACCTATTGTAGAAAATTTAGCTATTTGCTTATAGTCCATAATATTAAATTATATATTATCTGCATTTAAATATATTTCCATAAGGTTTTTAATTTAATCCCACATTCTTATTAAAAATGATAACAATACTAGATTGCTATACAGATGAACCAGCTGGATTAGGTGTTCCACCCTACCTAGGAACATATCCCAGATATATAGCCGGCTCTTTAGAAAAGATACCTTACTATATAACAATAGACGACCTTAGAGCTTATCACAAAGGAATAAAAAAAATTAAACCATCTCAAAAGACGGATATTAAAAGATATAATTTAACTAATAACTTCAAAAATTTAAAACAGATTCTAACTAATACAACTGAATTAATAATCATCGCAGGAGTGCATACTCCTGGAAAATATCTTTCAGCTGTTCCAGGCACATTAAAAGAAATAATACAGCTTACAAAAGATCTGAATTGCAAAAAAACACTTACAGGCCCTGCTTTTTATGGAACATCAACACAAGGAGGAAGATTCTTTGAAAAAGTTGATCTTTCTAATTTCAATGAAATAAAAGAGTTTAACTTCAGCTATGATGAAATAAGAACCTTTTCAGTTAGAGGAACGGAAATTCTAAAACAAATTCCTGATTTAAGAATTATAGAATTAGAAACAGCAAAAGGTTGTTCAAGAAAAGAACATTGCAGTTTTTGCACAGAACCAATAAAACATCATCTTTCATTCAGGCAAAAAAAAGATATCTTACAGGAAGTCGATGCATTCAATAAAATAGGAGTAAAATATTTTAGGCTAGGAAAACAATCCTGTTATTATTCTCATCCAGAAGCAATTGATATTGTAAAAGATATTAGAGAACAATTCAATCCAAAAGTTCTGCATATAGACAACGTAAACCCTTTTCAGGTTATCTCAGAAAAAGGTATTGAAATAACAAAAGCAATTGCAAAATACTGTACAGAAGGAAATACAGCTGCTTTTGGTGTTGAATCTTTTGATCCAGAAGTTGTGAAGCAAAATAACCTTAATTCAGATCCTGAAACAACTTACCAAGCTGTAAAAATAATCAACAAATATGGAAAAGAGAGAGGAAATAATGGAATGCCAAAATTTTTGCCTGGAATTAATTTATTGTTTGGTTTAATAGGTGAATCTAAAACAACAAACGAGCACAACACAAAATGGTTAAAAAAAATTCTCAAAGAAAACCTGTTGCTAAGAAGAATTAATATAAGACAAGTAGATATTTTTGAAGGAACTCCTCTATATAATAAAGTCGGAAATAAATTTATTAAAAAAATAAAAAATATTACTGGAAATGGAGAAATCAAATAAGGCAGGAAATTGATTACCCAATGCTTAAGAAACTTGTTCCTGATGGAACTATTCTAAAAGAGGTAAGAACAGAAATCTATGATGGAAAGACAACATTTGCAAGGCAGATAGGCACATATCCGTTAATAATAGGCATAAAACAAAGATTAGAACTAAACAAGTTCATTAATGTTAAAGTAACAGGACATATGCTAAGAAGTATTATTGGTGAACCAATAACAAAATCTTTATAAAGAAATTATTGATTTAAGTTCTATAAGCCCTCGTAGCTTAGCTGGTAGAGCGTGCGGCTGTTATCTTTCAAGAAAGAAACCGCAAGGTCGGCAGTTCGAGTCTGCCCGAGGGCGTTTTTTCTTATTTAAGAAAAAAATGGCAAAAATAATATCAGATTCATCAATCTTAAAGAACAAGGATTTGAACTTTGTTGACATGCACCACCATTCAACTATTTCTGATGGTGATACAAAGCCAGAAGTTCTTGCAAAAGTTTACAGTAAAAATAAGATTGGTCTCTGTCTCGCAGACCATAATCAAATCAGGGGCTCTATTCATTTGGCAAAACAAAAAAATTTGTTTAGCATACCTGCAATTGAAATAACTTCTAAAGAAGCTAAAGATATTCTAGCTTACTTCTACAACATAAAAGATTTAATATCATTCTGGGAAAAAGAAATTAAAAAAAGAATATGGGATAATGTAGGATTTAATTTAAACAGAACAAAAATACCTGCAGCTGAAATTCCTGATAAAATAAAAGCTTATAATGGAATTCCAGTACTAGCACATCCTTTTGCAATGAAACCAAAGAATTCTTATCATTTTTTATCAGACAAAGATTTCATGAAAAAAATTAAAGGCGTTGAATTATACACATTTGAAAAAATAAAGTCAGAACAAGCTCAAACAATTAAAAATTGCAATAAACCACTAACAGCAGGCAGTGATGGCCATACCTCATTTTCTTCTGACATACTTACTGCAGCTGATTCTTTTGAAATAGATGATTTCCTTGATTCAGTATTAAAAAGAAAGCATATCATTTATTACAATAAATTTACTGCCCTAAACATACTCATTCAAAAAGGAGTAATTATTAAAAACAATATACACATAACAACTCCAAATAATGAATAATTAAACGAAACTTTTAAAAAACAATTATTTTTACGATTGCACAATGGCCCCGTAGCTTAGTCTGGTGGAGTGCTCGACTGATATTCCAACTGGATAAGAAATCGAGTGGTCCCGAGTTCAAATTGGAGCAAAGGAAACTTTGTTTCACGAAAGTCTCGGCGGGGCCATTACCTTCATATTTTAGTATTCTATAGTGATAAAGTAAAATTACTTTATAATAGTAAATAAAACCGTAAAGTATTTAAATAAGTTAAATATAACAAATATAAAATAAACTAAAAATATTATTAAAATATAGCGGGGGAGTCTTATATGGAAAACAAAAAAATTCTTGTAGCTGTTTTGTTAGTTAGCATTCTACTATTAAGCGGATGCGCTGTTAAAGAATATTTAAAAAAATATGTAGTAACAGGTGAAGGCAATTTTACCTTGTTATCAGAAAAAGACCAATATCTAAATGAAAGTGATGTACTAACTGATGCTGATGACATAACAAAAGCATTAGCAGATTTCGATGGAGATGGACCTCAAATTCAGATCACTGTTGAGGAAAATGATACTATTGCATTGAAACCAGAAGGAACTGACGCTGATGAAGATGTTATAGTCTATACATTTAGCAAACCATTAAATGAAGAAGGTGTCTGGAAAACCAATTTTGGTGATGCTGGTAAATATATTGTAACAGTAACAGCATCAGATGGTGAATTAACAACCTCAAAAGAAGTTCTTATTGACATTTTAAGAAAAAATGTTCCTCCAGTTATCGATGGAATACCTGGTGAAGTAATAATTGATGAAGGAGATATTATAAAAGTTAATCCAAATGTTACTGATCCTAACGGAGATGAGTTCACAGTAGATATCTCTGACCCAATCGGCAATGATGGTGGCTGGAACACATCATATCAAGATCATGGTGAATATTTAGTAACAATAACAGCTTCTGATGGAGAATTAACAAAAGTACAAGAAATGAATCTTATAGTTAACAGAAAAAACATTGCTCCAATTGTAGAACCAATTGCTGACATAGTGATAAATGAAGGAGAAATGGTAAATATCACACCAGTAGTAACTGACTTGAATGGAGACGATATAACAGTTAGCATATCTGATCCAGTAGGAGATAAAGGAATGTGGGAAACTGCATTTACAGATCACGGAGAATATACAGTTACAGTTATAGCTTCTGATGGTGAACTTGATACTATAGTTGACATAAATCTAGAAGTTAAAGATGTAAACGTAGCGCCGGTAATTTTAGAAATCACAAACATCGGCTAAATTTTTTAATTTTTTCTTTTGAAAATGAGGGGCGCACACACATTATTAATCGGAATAGTAGTAATTATTTTGTTGGCCCATTTTGCTAGTTCTGTGACTGAAATTAGTGTTGAAGAAACAGATCTTGTAAGCCTTCAGCTTCAAACATATGATGATGATGGAGATCCTTTAATTTATTCGTTCTCTCCTCCACTAGATGATGCAGGTAGATGGCAGACAGATTATGGGGATGTAGGTGAATATATAGTAGATGTAACTGTATCAGACGGCACAACTTCAACAACACAGCAAATTAAGCTGATTATATTAGCAAAAAACAGACCTCCTAAAATAGAAAATATCAAAGATTTAATTGTTAAAGAAGGAGATGTTATAACAATTAATCCCAAAGCAACAGATTATGAAGGAGATGATGTAACAATAAAAATATCTCCTCCAATAGGTAATGATGGCGAATGGCAGACAGACTATACAAGCGCTGGTGTCTATAATATAACAGTAATAGCAGATGATGGTTCTAATCAAGCAGTCGATCATTTTACTTTAACAATTCTAAATCAAAATAGGGCTCCTCAAATAAAGTCTTATCAGCCGCTTTCAGATACAGAAATAGCTGAAACAGATAAACTAACTTTTCAAATTGTCGCAAATGACGTTGATTATGAAAACATAACTTATGAATGGTATGTTGATGGAGTTCAAGTTTCAGATCAGTCAAGATATATCTATCAGCCAAACTATGATTCTGCTGGACCTCATCAAATAAAAGGATCTGTCTCTGATGGGGAAAAAGTATCAGCAATATATTGGAATGTTATTGTAAATAATCTAAACAGAGAACCTGTTTTAAAAGAAATGCCTCCTGTCACAGTAAATGAAGGAGATTTAGTTAAAATTGAGCCAGAAGGTTCTGATCCAGATAAAGATGTTCTTTCTTACACATTCTCAGCTCCATTTAACGAAGAAGGAGAATGGCAGACAACTAATGATGATTCAGGAGTTCATGATGTAATTGTAACTGTTTCTGATGGAGAATTAAATGCATCTCAAACAGTAAAAATAACTGTTAAAAACGTAGATAGACCGCCTGTTTTTACAGGAGAAATAGAAAAAGTTGAAGTTAATGAAGGAGATGAACTAGATTTAATCCTTGGTATTGATGATCCAGATGGTGATGTTATTGCTCTAACTGCAGAAGGGCTTCCAAAAGGAGCTACTCTAACAGGCAATAGACTTATCTATAAGCCAGATTATGCTGTAATAAGAAAATCAGACAGCTGGTTTACACATTTAATACAAAAAATACATATGGGCTGGATTTTTTCTGACAAAGAAAGCTTCAAAGTATCTCTTACTGCAACATCAAAAGAACTCTCTGCAAAGAAAAATATTAAGATAACTATTTTAGATTCAAATAGAGCTCCTGTTCTTCAAGAGATAGGTGATGTAACAATAAAAGAAAATGATCTTTTAGTTTTAAAACCAAAAGCAACAGATTATGATTTTGATAAATTAAATTATAAAATTTCTCTTCCATTAGGAAATGATGGCAGATGGCAAACTGATTTTGAAGATAATGGCATCTATAATATAACAGTAACAGCATCTGATGGAGAATTACAAGATACCCAAACTGTAAAAGTTATAGTAGAAAATTTCAATAGAAAACCAGTTTTTGAAAAATTGCCTGTTATAACAATAAACGAAAATGAACAAGCATCATTATCCTTAAAAAATAAAGTATCTGATGGAGATGGAGATCCAATTACATTAACTGTTGAAAACTTACCGCAAGGAGCTGTTTTTGAAGATGAAGTTATAACATGGAAACCAGATTATGAAATAATTCAAGAAAAAACAGACAGCATAACAAATAAATTATGGAGTAAAATGCCTTTCTTAAACAGAGCATACAGTCCAGATAAAAAAGAATTTACAGTAAAAGTTATCGCTGCTGACAGAGAATCTGCTGTTGAAAAAGAAGTAACTATTATAGTCAAAAATGTAAACAGAATTCCAAAAATAAATGATACTTATCCTATTTACACTTCAATAAGAGCTTATAAAAATCAGCCTATCTTATTTGGAGCTATTGCATCTGACCCAGACAATGATACATTAAGCTATACCTGGAAATTAGGAGCTTTCAAAACAATCAAAGGATCTCCAGTAATTAGCAGAGTATTTACTGAGTCAGGTGAGAAAGAGATTAAATTAGAAATCTCTGATGGGCTAAATACAAAAACAAAAACCTGGACAGTTAAAGTTTAAACAATAAATCTTTTAAACATACGCTGTTTCTATTTTATTATGTCTGAAAAGACTCTAATTCCAAAAACATCTTCAGATGCAGCAATTAATCTAGCATTAGATACACTTAAAATAAAAAAACAGGCTTTGATATTTACAAATACAAAACGTTCTGCAGAAAAAACAGCAGAAGAAATAAGCTTGAAAATAAAAGAAAGCTCTAAAGAATTAGAAGAACTCTCAAAACAAATTCTAAATGCTTTATCAAAACCAACAAAACAATGCAAAAGATTAGCTAAATGTATCAAAAGAGGAATCGCATTTCATCATGCTGGCTTAACTCACAAACAAAAAGAATTGATAGAAGATAATTTCAGAAAAGGTTTAATCAAAATTATTTGTGCAACTCCTACTCTAGCAATGGGTGTTGATATTCCTGCTTTTAGAGCAATATTAAAAGACCTAAGAAGATATGGCCATTATGGTTTACAATGGATTCCAACTTTAGAATATCTCCAAATGGCTGGTCGTGCTGGACGTCCAAAATTTGATAAATATGGAGAAGCAATTGCAGTAGCTGTAACAGAAGAAGCAAAAAAAGAAATCTATGAAAGATATATCAAAGGAGAGCCAGAAGAAATCTTTTCAAAGTTAGCAGTTGAACCTGTTCTTAGAACATACTTATTATCTTTAATAGCAACAAACTTTGTTACTGACCAAAAATCTATAATAAAATTCTTCTCAAAAACTTTTTGGGCATTTCAATATAGAGATATGCATAAATTAACTTCAATAATCCTAAAGATGCTGCATTTGCTTGAAGAATTTGAATTTATACAATCTTCTGAACAAGAAGAATTCCAGTCAGCAGCAGAAATGTTCAACCAAAAATACAAAGCAACCTTGATAGGAAAAAGAGTTGCAGAACTTTACATAGATCCATTAACTGCTTACTATCTAATTACGTCTATTAAAAGAGCAAATAAAAAATCAATAAATGAATTCTCATTTTTGCAAATGATTTCACACACTTTAGAAATGAGACCTTTGCTTAGAGTTAAAACAAAAGAATATGATATCATTGAAAAACATATCCTTAAGAATTCAGACTATATGCTGGAAAAAGAACCTTCAATCTATGAACCAGAATACGAAGAATTCCTTAAATCAATAAAAACCTCTTTGTTTTTTCAAGACTGGGTAAATGAAAAAGATGAAGAATATCTGTTAGAAACATACAACATAAGACCAGGAGAGATTAGAGTCAAACTTACGTTAGCAGACTGGCTTTTGTATGCTTCTGAAGAATTAACTAGAATGATAAAACTAAAAAGAATGATTAAAGAAATAATAAAACTTAGAATAAGATTAAAACAAGGTGTAAAAGAAGAACTGCTTCCATTATTGAAATTAGAACATATAGGTAGAGTAAGAGCAAGAAAACTATTCAAAAATAAAATAAAAGACATTGCAGATGTTAAAAAAGTAAAGGTTCCTACATTAATTGAGATTCTTGGAGAGAAGATTGCTCTATCTGTTAAAGAACAGGTTGGGCAGAAAGTAAAAATTGTTCCAAAAGGCACAAGAAAAGGACAAACAAGTATTGAGAAATTCTAATTTTCGCAATATTTTTATATGTCTAAAATATATAACTAAGTAAGAGGTTAGGGACTATAGTGACTCCTTGCAGAATTTCTAGTTTAACAAATTAAAAAATGGTAAAAAATCGTGAACTA
This sequence comes from Candidatus Woesearchaeota archaeon, assembly GCA_019322535.1. Taxonomy (GTDB): domain Archaea; phylum Nanobdellota; class Nanobdellia; order Woesearchaeales; family WJKL01; genus JAHWIM01. Next base: position 14,697 of record JAHWIM010000015.1, on the reverse strand, counting down.
AACAGTGAACTTGTTCAAAGTAGAGATAGGAATGCAGAATTAGAGAAAAGAGTTGCAGAATTAGAAAAAGATCTAGCTCGTGCTAAAAGATTAGATGAAATTAGAAGAAAGACAATATATGCGCAAGGAGAAGAGATTAGAAACCACTTATTAGATGTATATGGGGATTTTATTACAGACATTGAAGCAAAAGACCCTTACACTCAAGGTCATTCATTAGGTGTAGCTAGACGTTGTGTTATGATTGGCCAAGTTTGGGGTCTATCAGAATTTGATCTTGAGAAATTATATAGGGCAGCATTATTGCACGATATGGGAAAGATTAAATCTTGGGATAAGATTGACTTTCTAAAGAAAAAACTAACAAAAGAAGACAAGCAAAGAATTAGAGAGCATCCTCAGCTGGCTGTGGATTATCTCTTAAAGCACAGACAGGGTAAAAGAAGGTTCGGAGATATTTGCCCAATTATTTTATATCATCATGAAAGGTTTGATGGAAAATCAGTAAAAACTCATCCTGATGAAAATTATGTAGGTTATCCAGGAGAAGTGTCAGGAGAAGATATTCCTCTTTTAGCAAGAATGTTGGCTGTTGCAGACGCATGGGATGCAATGAAAGGCAGGCCATATAAAGAACCAAAGCCATATGAAGCAATCATTGCAGAATTAAAAAGATGTTGCGGGTTTCCATATAATAAAAGATTAGTTCGAAATTATAATCATGGAGTAGACAGAGGACCAGAACTTCAATTTGATCCAGAGATTGTAGCAAAAGTTCTATTAATTAAAACAGTTGGCTCTAAAAAAACAAGAAGAGTACATAGAGTATCATGTGGCCTTATTGACAGAATCAAAAAACCATTAGAGATTGTTGTAAATCCACAAGGATATGTTCCTTGTAGGATATGCAGGCCATATAACAAGGCATCATAAAGAAATCTATTTTCGTCACCAACTCACGACGATATAACATGATAAAAAAATATATAAAGAAAAGGCTTCTTCTCTCAATATGATTGTTGTAATTAACTATGGATCCCAAGTAGCACACCTAATAGCGCGAAGAGTTAGGGATTTTAATGTTTATTCTGAAATTCTATCATATAATGTTTCATTAGACAAAATAAAAGAAATGAATCCAGAAGGTATTATCCTTTCAGGAGGCCCATCTTCTGTATATGATCAAGATTCTCCAATCTCTAATAAAGAATTACTTAACTTAGGAATCCCTATCTTAGGTATTTGTTATGGGCACCAATTAATCTCTCATCAATTAGGTGGAAAAGTCACACCTCATGATATTAAGGAATATGGAAAAAAGATATTAGAAATAAAAAACAAAAGCACATTATTTGAAAATTTAAAAGACAAAGAACAAATCTGGATGTCTCATGGAGACTTAGTTGAAGAACCACCTCCGGGATTTACTACGATAGCATCAACAGACACTTGCAAACATGCAGCAATGGCAAACAATCAAAAAAATATCTATGGGGTTCAATTTCATCCAGAAGTTGTTCACACATTGTCTGGAAATAAGATTCTAGAAAACTTTGTATTTAACATATGTAAAGCAAAAAAAGATTTTATTATCAAAGATTTACCAAAGAAGATAATCTCCGAAATAAGAGAAATAGTTGGAGATAACTCTGTTATTCTTGGCATCTCAGGAGGGGTTGATTCAACTGTTACTGCAACTTTGATTAATAAAGCAATAGGTAAAAAGCTCCATGCAGTCTATATTGATACTGGCTTAATGCGAAAGAATGAAACACAAGAGATTAAAGAAAAGTATGATAAATTAGGATTAAATGTTGAATATGTTAATGCTTCAAAAGATTTCTTAGAGAAATTAAAAGGAGTTACTGACCCAGAAGAAAAAAGAAAGATAATTGGTCATACTTTCATAGATGTTTTTGATAAAAAAGCAGAAGAATTCAGTAAAAAATACACTGACATTAAATTTCTAGCAATGGGCACCATTTATCCAGACAGAATAGAATCAGCTCAGCCAAATAAACAAGCTGATAAAATTAAAAGCCACCATAACCTTACACTGCCTGAAAATATGAAATTAAAAGTAATTGAACCAATCAAAGAATTTTACAAAGATGGTGTTAGAAAATTAGGAGAAGAATTAGGTGTTCCAAAAGAAGTTCTTTATAGGCACCCATTTCCTGGCCCTGGCTTAGCAATAAGAATTTTAGGCGAAGTAACAGAAGAAAGATTAAACATTCTAAAAGAAGCTGATCATATTTTTATTAATGAATTAAAAGCAAACAATCTGTATGATAAAACATGGCAGACATTAGCAGCATTATTACCTGTTAAAAGCGTTGGAGTAATGGGAGATGCACGAACTTACGAATATATTATTTCATTAAGAGCAGTTACTTCTAAAGATGCTATGACTGCTGACTGGGCTAAGCTGCCTGATTCATTTTTAGAAAAAGTTTCCAATAGAATAATCAATGAAGTTAAGGGAGTTAACAGAGTCGTTTATGACATCACACAAAAGCCACCAGGAACAATAGAATATGAATAAAAATAGCTAAAAATATATAAAAAAGAATCATTTTCGTGTTAATAAGGGGGTAAATATTTTGAAAATATTGGATAAACAATCAGGACTATCTGCAGAAGACCTTTTTAAAAAAGGAGAAGGAATAGTCTATGATGATTTTACAATCCTTGATACTAATTTTTCTGACATTGACAAAAAAGATATAAACTTAGAAACAGATTTAGGAAAAGGCATTATCTTGAAAACTCCAATAATAGCTGCTCCAATGGACACAGTTACAAATGCAGCATTATGTATTACAATTGCTTTGCAAGGAGGCATTGGCTGCATTCATTATAATTTCAAAAAACCAGATGGTTCTCCTGATATTGACAGGCAAATAAGAGAAATAGCAGAAGTAAAAAGATTTGAGAATGGTTTTATAGAAAATCCAGTTGCAGTTTCTCCTGACTATAATATTGAACAAGCAATTAAAATAGGAGAAAAAAATATAATTGGAAAAAATAAAATAAATAATTTCCCTGTTACTGAAGATGGAACTTCTCATGGAAAACTAATAGGATTTCTAAGAAAAGAGGATTATTCTAGAACAAAAAAACTTGATCTAAAAGTCAAAGAAAGGATGGTTCCATTGAGTGAATTAACAACAGCAGAATGGCCTATAACTTTAGAAGAAGCTAACGCAAAACTTTGGGAAAAACATTTGTCATTCTTGTGTATCGTAGATAAAAAAGGCAATTTAATGTATTTAGTTACTAGAAAAGATCTAGATAAAAATGAAGAATATCCTCTAGCAACAAAAGATAAGAAAAAAAGATTAAGAGTATTATTTGCAGTTGAAACAAGACCTGATATTGCATATGAAAGACTCAAAAAAGGATTTACAGCAGGAGCAGACGGGTGCGTAATTGATACTTCCCAGGGATTTACTAGATATGAATTTGAAATGGTAAAATATATCCAAGAAAATTATCCTGACAAGCTTATCATTGGAGGCAATATATCTTCTCCAGAAGCATACAAAGAATTGAATAAATTAGGAACTGATGCATGCAGATGTGGTCAGGGTTCTGGCTCAATATGTACAACAGCAGGAGCAATTGGAATATCAAGAGCAGGAGCAGCAGGAGTTTATAATTGTGCTAAACAAAAAGGAGATATGAAAACAATTGCAGATGGAGGACTAAAACAAGTTGGAGATATCATGAAAGCGTTAACAATTGGAGCACATGCTGTTATGCTTGGAAATATGCTTGCTGGAACAGAAGAAAGCCCAGGAGAAACAATACTTGATTCAGAATCAGGGTTGCCAGTAAAAATTTACAGAGGAATGGGTTCAAAAGAAGCAAATACAAGTGGAATAAGAGGATATTCTAGACTTCCTCAAGGAGTTTCAGGCCATGTAAAATACAGGGGCTCTGTACATGAATGGGTTCCATTAATAAGAGACGGACTTTATTCTGCGTTACATACTCTTAACTGTAAAAATATTCAAGAACTTCATGAAAAAACATATTCTGGAAAAGTAAGATTTGAAAAAAGAACAGAAGACGCTAAAAAAGAAAGCAGAGTGCATAATTTAACAAGGTGGGATGGGTAAAATGTTTGACTTCAAAGAAGAACATGTGCAAGCTATATATGATGGAATTAAAGATATGCCAAAAATTCCTGAACTTGATGAAATTCTTTCTTCAGAATTTTCTGTTAGTTCAGAAAAAGATATCCTTTATCCTTTAGTTGATTCTCATGATGTAATTGTTGTTTGTGGTGCTTTTTTTGGAGATGAAGGAAAAGGAAAAACAGTAGCAGCAATTGCAGATCACCCGGACATAAAATTAATTGTAAGATCAAATTCAGGAGAAAATGCAGGTCATACAGTATGGTTAAATGGAGTGAAATATGTATTTCATTTAGCACCTTCTGGATTATTAACTAGAAAACAAAATGCTATTGGACCAAACTGTGTAATGGATCCAATTAGTTTTATGGAAAAAGAGATTCAACAATTAATTGATCATAATATTGATTATTCTAATTTAACAATTGGAAATGTTACTATTGTAACACCTTATCATAAAATATTAGATGCATTAGGAAGGAAGAATTCATCTACATTAAAAGGAATGTCTCCTTCACATTCTTCTAAAGTAAGAAAAAAAGGATTAAGACTAGATGACTTATTCAATGACGAAGACCAACAGAAAAAAATTATTCAAGCAGATATGGAAGTTTACAATGCTTTATTAGCACATAAAAGAAAAAATGAAGAGGAATTAATTGCAACATTTGAAGCAATGAATGAAAAAGTTGCAGGAAGAATTCCAGCACATGTTATGGATTTTTTAAAAGCGCAAGATAAAGCTGATTATTTAATTGGACTTTACCTAGCTGGTGTGGTTAACAACCCAAAATTCCCTAAAAGAGGAGATGTTACAAGATTAATTCAAAGAACATTAGAACAAGGAGATAAAATTCTTTTAGAAGCAGCTCAAGCATTTTATTTGTCAAATAATGAGGTTACACACTGGAGAAGATCAACATCAGCAGATACAACTTCTGCAGGTACAAAAGCAGCTGCAGGATATAATCAAGAAAGACACAAATCAGTAACAATAAATGTTCACAAAGTTCCTACATCAAGAGTAGGCATTGGAGAAAATCCAAGCGGTTATGTTAAACAAGATTATTTTTCTAAAAGAGATATTGAAACCTTAACTGAACTAGGAGCTGCTTGTGATGATTTTGATGCAATCCAAAAATTATTTTTTGAATCAATTCAAGATAATGGGGTAATTAAACCAGTAATTTACAAAGATGATACAGGAGAATACACTATTGGAGCTGCAATGGCAATTGGATCTGCTAAAGAACATGAAGAACAAGGAGCTACAACAAAAAAACCAAGAATTTGCGGCATATTTGATTGTGTTGCTCAGCATAAAACAAACAACACTCAAGGACCTTATCTTTCTATTTCTGCTGTAGATAGATTAGATATTTATGATAAAGTTGGATTGGTCATAGGCTATGTTGTAATTGAGCCAGGATTAGAAGGAGTAATTGATTCTAATGGAACAAAATACAAGAATGGAGATGTAATCAAACCAGGAGATGATATGCCTTGTGAAAATGTTCTTAAACACTGTTACCCTCTAGTTAAAGTTATGGATGGATGGAAAGACACTCCAATTGCAGCCGGTAAAAGAAAACCTGATGAACAATTACCAAAACAATGCCAAAGATTCTTAGGAGAAATTAGTCACTATACTGGCTCAGAAATAATATCTATCGGTAATGGTGCAGAAACAAAGAATTTAGTGTATATTCAGAAAAAGTGATTTCTTCCTCTTAATTTTTCTATTTCATTATGTAATTTAATAGTTCTCTGCGCTAATCTTTCTCCAACTTCTTTTCTGTATCTATCAACTACTTGTTGTATTGTTCCTTCTTTATCTATAAAGATTAAGCTGTCTGCATAACAGATTATTTTTTCTTCAACAGTTTCAGGCAGATAATCTTTTTTTAGCAAATCTAATCCTTGCTCTTCAATATCTTCAACAGTTATGCCAGAACCAATATGTCTTTCACAAACCAAAGCATATTTCTCATCTAAACCTTCTTTTCTTAAAATCTCTGCACCAAGAAGTCCATGTTTAAGTTTATCTTTAGAAGAAATTCCTATTTTAAATCTTCCAATATCATGCAATAAAGAAGCAGTTATTACAAATTTGATATCAACATGATGGCCATTGCAAACTATATCCTCAGCAATCCTCATAGCTAATCTTTGAACTGCTTTTGAATGAGCAAATACTTTATTGAAAGTTTCTTCATCAGGAGCATATTTTTTCAATAATTCAATTGCTTGTTTTTCATCCATGAATTAGAAAAAATCCCTAAAGTTTATAAATTTGATGAAGTAATTAACTGTTAAGCCCCCATAGTATAGTCTGGATAGTACACAACCTTGCGGATTAAAAAAGCAGAAAGGTTGTAGCCGGGGTTCAAATCCTCGTAGGGGCATAGCATTTCAATTTCAACGCTCCATATTTTTGGGGCATTGGCATTGAAATCCTACTCCTCGTGGGGGCATATCACAAAAAGTTTTTAAAGAAAAATCACTTTATATTTAATATGAATCAAGATTTAATTAAAGTTTTGTTGATTATAGTTGTTATTATTTTCATAATTCTCGGGTTATATAAAGCTATTAAATCTTTTAAAGAAGAATAACCTAATAATTATTATAATAATATTTAAATATAACCCTCAAATCAAAATAAATATGGATCAAAATACAAATACTCTTTGCGAAAGACTGCAAACAGATGGCGGTTGTGATAGAGAAACAATCCAGCCAACTAATTGCCCACATCAAGTTAAAGGAGAGTATATTGAAAGAAGCTTTACAAAAGAAGTGACTTCTGTAGGGTGGGCTAATACTGGAACGCGTAAAGAGAAAAGAACAGAAAGATACTACAAATGTTTAAGACCAAAAACTGCAGAAACACCAGAAACAACTTAAAAACATTTCTTACATATTTTATTTAATAAACAATCCTTACAATTAGCTTTTTTTGTACAATAATTCTTGCCTAATTCAACTAACAAAGCATGATATTCATTAAACAACTTTGCTTTTTTTGGCAGATTTTTGTGAAACAATTCTTGCAGTTCATCATAAGAACAATCTCCATCACAAAATCCTAATCTAGAAAATATCCTTTTAGTGTAAGCATCTACAACAAATATTGGTTTATTGAAAGCATAAAGCAAAATTGAATCAGCTGTTTCAGGACCAATTCCTTTAACTGTTAATAACTCTTCTCTTGTTGGACTTTTATTCTTAGAAAAAAACTCTGCAATTAACTTTAACCTTTCTGCTTTTTGATTATAATAACCAGATGGTTTAATCAATTTTGCAATCTTATCTTTTCTAGTTTTCTTTATCTTATTTATTGAAATCAATTTTTCTTTTTCTAAGTTAGTTAAAGCCTTTTCAACATTCTTCCAACTAGTATTTTGTGTTAAAACAGCTCCAATTATAACTTCAAATTGAGGATTTTTAGAATTAACAGGCCACCATTTTTGTGGGCCAAATTCAGAATAAAGTTTTTTAAAAATAGTTAATAGCTTCATATCAAAACAGCATTAACAATTCCATCTTGTCCTGGTCTTGAAGTTACTCTTACTTTTCCTTTTTCAGTCTCTAAAATAGTTCCTTTTGTGATTATATTTCGTCTTGCAAAATGCATATTTGCAGGTGTTTTACTTACAGTAACTATTTTTGATTTTGTATATTTTTGTGTTTTTGGATCAAGTATATTTACATATTCTGTAGAAAGAATTCTGACCTTTTTGCCTCCCCCTTTTGTGCTTATAATGGTTCTCTTTGTTTTTCCTACCTTAGTATGAGTTGGAGCTCTGCCTAACTCATATAATCTTTTTTTTCTTGAAGATATGTATCTTCCGCTTGTTACTTTTCTTACAGATCTGTGTTGTGTTACGACCATATAACCACCTAAGCTGGGAAATTTTAGCGCATTTATATAGTTATCGTTTTTTAGGTATTTTTACACAAAATTTATAAATGCACCATATATTCTATGAATATATTTTCCCATTAGGGGGGTGTTAATATGCCTGAAGCTGCAAGACCTTTAGACACGCTGAATAAAGCCAAAGAAAAAAGAGTAATTGTTGAACTTAAAAACCATAAACAATATATTGGAACATTAGTAGCGTTTGATATCCATATCAACATTGTTCTCTCAGATGCAGAAGAGAGAGAAGCTGGCGAAGTAAAAAGAAAACTTGGTTCTGTCTTTATTAGAGGAGATACAATAACAATAATATCATTAGCATAAAGAGTGAATAAAAATGACAAAAGGAACTCCATCTATGGGTAGAAAGAGCGGTAAAAAAACCCATATTAGATGCAGAAGATGTGGTAAAAGAACATATCACGCAAGGAAAAAGAGATGTAGTAGCTGTGGTTTTGGTGCGAGTTCTAAACTTAGAAAATATAATTGGAAAAAGAAATAAACTGATTCTTAGTAAATTTTATAAACAAATCATTACTTTTATCTCATGTCTGCGGGGATGCCGGAGTGGCCAAACTCGATAAGAGGGCTTAACGGGATAGGCTTAGGTATTCCACAGGTGTTATGAGCTAACGCTGTGATTAGAAGACACCTATTGGCTTAGTGCCTACAGGGGTTCGAATCCTCTTCCCCGCATATTTCTTTTATTCTTTCAAGCGAATTCGAACGTAGTGAGAATTCCTTTGATGGTTGATAAGGCAGACTGCCCTTATGTGGGAATCAACTCCCTGCATCTATTTTTTTCTTAAATTTTTATAAAATTCTGCCATTTTTGAATGCTAAGATTGAAAAAATATATTATTATTAGAATAATTCAAATTTTAAAGAAAAATTTAAAATTTAAATAGAGTTTCATGAAAATATTAGCATAATTTCTAACCCAAAATTAAAAATATTTCAAATTTTTTTATGAAATATTCATTTAAGAATAGAATTTTTTGCAATCATTTTGACACGGAAAAATCAATTTTCTCGTCGATAAAAACAAAAAAGTATTTTTCTAAGTTTATCTATAAATTTGTATCTCAGTATACTAATATCTATATTGATACCCTGCTCCGACTTCAAAATCACCTAGACCCACGATAAAATACATCACTCCATTATTTTTTATTTTTGAGTAATGAAAAGCTGAAACATTAAAATTCTTGCTTTTGAAAGCTTATAACGATATTCAGCATAAATCAAAATACGCAAAATTCCCTTTTTTTCGAAAAGTTTATAAGCTAGTTATCACCTATTTACCTCGTTACTTAGTAACGGCACTAGTATTAGCTATAACAGTTAATATAGCTAATATAGAACACAAAAATTTAAAAGAGCCTTGCTAGTAACTATCATGATTTTGTTGTCTATGACAACAAAAAAACAAATGATGGCCCAAGAATAAACACGGAGGTGTTTAGATGAGAGCTAAAAAAATAGTTGCTCTAGCGACTGGTACCTTAATGGTAGGCGCAACCATTCTAGGTGCGATGGCAGCTGATCTGGCTGACTACCCAAAACCGCTATTTATCGAAGACGGTAAATTTAACGGTGCAATTGTGGTAGGAGACAGAGCAGCAGCTGAAGATGTCGTAGGAGCGATAGATATTGCAACGAGTTTGCAATTCAGCAGTACAACTTCTGTAACAGTTGAAACTGCAGAAAAAACCGTTGTAGAAGGAGACGCTTGGCAAGTAAGCTCTAAAACAGAGATACTTGAATTGTCTGAAAACTTGACTTCAGTTCAGTCAAGCATTGGTAAAGATGAGCTAGTTGCACTAGCAGACGGTATCTTTACAAATGAAAAAGGCGATGCAGACTATGAACAAGAGATAGATATATCTGGCGACGTAGAAGTAGCATTTACTACAGATGAAGATGATGTAACATCTGATTTCTTAGTAGTAGATAGAGGAGACGGTCTAGGAGACTTTGAGTTAACATTTAAAACAGATGCAGAATCAGATATCGACACAGATACTAACGAACTAGAAGACTTTGAAGACGAATCAATTACAATGTTAGGAATGGACTACACAATAGTCGACACACAATTCCTCAATGATGCAATAACCCTAGAATTAATGGGTGGAGCATTGCTAGACACAATTGAAGAAGGAGAAACAAAAACATACACTCTAAAAGGCAACTCCTATGAAGTTGTAGCATTGATTGTATCTGATACAGCTCAAAATGGAGAAGGCTCTGTTAAATTAAAAGTTAACGGAGAAGTAACAGACGAAATGGCTGAAGATGATACCTTCAGACTTTCTGACGGAACAGAAGTTGGTATTAGATCAGTCATGCCAAACGAAGCAGGAGAAGTGACAGGTGGAGATATTGTTGAGTTCTATCTAGGTGCTCAAAAAATTGAAATGGACGACGTTAACGTAACTGACTCAGCAAATGGAGGAACATTGAAAGTTGGAGAAGAGACAATGGATGACGCAGAGATTGAGGTAGAAGGTGAAGAAGTAACAGGTGCTGAATTCCGTTTAACAGGAATTAATATAGTTTACCTAGCAGATGATGACTTCTATATAGCACCAGGAGAAAAACTTTCAGAGCAAATGGAAGAACCAGAAGCTTTATTGAACTGGGACATGGCTTACGAAGGTCTAACAACAGAACCTACACAAGAAATCAAAATTGTAGGAAGCGGCGACGATGAATATAAATTAAGAGCTGAACTTGCTGATGGAGACGTTAGTATGCCATTAGCTTTCGGTAATGCCACTGGTTTATATTTAGGAGATGAAGATGACAGACTTGTACTTAGCCACGCTAGCATAGAAGAGGACCAATATTTCATCTTGACAACAGGATATGAACAAGGAGAAAAATCCTATGTACTACAGTACTTAGGAGCAGATGTTCCATCTGGCGGCGGAACCGCAACTCTGAAGTTCAAAAATCTGGCATCAGGAGAAACTATTGAAAGGTCATTTGATACAGATGCAACAGTAAGATTAGGTGGAGAAGAATGGGTAGTAACATGTGCAGGTACTAGTGTAAATTGTAGTGAAGATGACTTCAACCTAACTATAGATGACGGAGCTGAACAAGTAATAGTAACAACATATGACGCACAGATTAATATATCCCAACTAGCTTCACCAGGAGTTGCAACAGTAACAATTGGACCTGTTGACCCTAGTGACATGATTGATGACGTAGAAACTTCAGACAACGACATCGTTGTAACAGTAAATGTTACAACTGCAGAAGAAGTTGACATAGATATTGATGCTGGAGGCGCTGGAGCAGCTTGGCAACTTGAAAGCCTTGAAGACGAAGACAACGTAGAAAAAGCAATAACACCATATGGTGCTGAGCTAAGATATGTAGACGAAGAAGACGATCCAGATAAATTAGAGATAGCATGGCCAAACTCACAAAGAGAGGCTCAAGCTTTCATAACATCTGGAGCAGTATCAGTAGCAACAGTTGCTGGAGCATTAGCTGAAGGAGTTTCAGTTGAGAAAATCGAAGTTGGAACTGCTAAGCTAGCTAGTGAAATAACAAACGTAGCTGGTCAAAACCTATTATTAGTAGGTGGACCATGTGCTAACGACGCTGCAGCTGAAGTCATGGGAATTTCTGCAACCGTTCCAGAATGTTTAGCTGGATTCGAAGCAGGAAAAGCTATGGTTAAGTTGTACGACACAGGCGCTGGTAATGTAGCTATGTTAGTAGCAGGTGCAACTGCTGAAGACACCAGAAGAGCATCTAGAGTTATTGCTAACTTTGGAGATTACGCTCTAAGTGGTGACGAAGTAGAAGTAACCGGTGTTGGTCTAACTAGCATCCAAGTAACAAAGGTTAGCTAAAACTAACTTTTTTTTATTTTTTTTATTTTTTAATAATAACTAATTCTCAGATATTTTCATAAAATTTATAAATAAATCCAATACTCTCTTATTTAATCGAGAGATAAGTTGGTCAGGTACCCACACGAACAAAGTGAGTGTGACTTTTCGCCTGTGCTCGCTTAGACTGGAGACAAAAGTTAATTCTTTTGTTTTCCTTATAATAGAGGTTGATAAAATGGCTAGAATGCACTCAAGAAAAAAAGGTAAATCAAGTTCAAAAAAACCACATAAAAAATCCCTTTCATGGATAAGATATAAACCAAAAGAGATTGAATTATTAATTGTAAAGCTGGCAAAAGAAGGAAAAACAGCTTCACAAATTGGTTTAACTCTTAGAGACACTTATGGTATCCCTGATACAAAAAAAATAGTAAGCAAAAGCATATCAAAGATTTTAGCAGAAAAAAAGCTGTCAGGAAAAATTCCAGAAGACTTGATGGCTTTAATTAAGAAAGACATTGCTGTAAGAAAACATCTAGAAAGAAATTCTAAAGATGAAACAGCAAGAAGAGGGCTTACATTAACAGAAAGCAAAATCAAGAGACTCGCAAAATACTATAAACAAACAGGAAAACTTCCAGAAGAATGGAAATATGATCCAAAAAGAGTAAGATTCTATATAGAATAATTTTTTTTTATTTTAAATAAAAACCATGAAAATCGAAGATTTTCAGGGTGCCAAAAATCCGGAGGATTTTTAAGCATGGATAAATATCAAGAATTTAAGCAGTCATTAGCAAAAGCAGTAGAGAAATTCAATTCATTTGATCCAAAACAAACAATAAGAGTTATTTCTCACTTAGACGCAGATGGCACATCAGCTTGCGCAATACTGATACATCTATTGAACAAAGAAAATAGGAAATACTCTATATCAATTGTTCCACAGTTAACAAGAGAAAAAATCATGGAATTCTCAAAAGAAGAATATCCTTATTATATATTTGCTGACCTCGGTTCTGGACAGTTATCAATTATCGCAGAGGTTCTAAAAGACAAAAAAATCCTTATTCTAGACCATCACGAACCAGAACAAACTGAAATTAAAGAAAATATTACTCATATTAACCCCCATTTATTCAAAATAGATGGCTCAGTAGAAATCTCAGGAGCAGGTGTTGTATATCTATTTGCTCAATCAATAAGCAAAGACTATGAAAAACTAGCTCATCTAGCAATTATAGGGGCAATTGGTGATGTTCAAGAAACAAAAGGCGAGCTAAAACAATTAAATAATGAAATCCTTCAAACAGCTATTAAAAAAGGACTTCTAGAAGTAAAAAAAGGAATAAGATTATTTGGAATGCAGACAAAACCACTGCATAAAGTGCTAGAATACAGCACAGATCCTTATATTCCTGGAGTTACTGGCTCTGAATCAGGAGCAATACAATTTCTTCATCAAATAGGCATTGATCCTAAAAACAGTGAAAAAAATGGCTGGAAAAAAATAATCCACCTAAGTGAAGAAGATATGCGTAAATTAGCAACAGGAATAATCATGAAAAGGCTTAATGAAACAAGCCCAGAAGACATCTTTGGTTTAATCTATATTCTTCCAAATGAAAAACAAGAAAGCCCAACTAGAGATGTAAAAGAATTTGCAACATTATTAAACGCCTGCGGAAGACTAGGTAAAGCATCATTTGGTATGGGTGCATGTTTAGGCATAGAAAAAGACAAAAAAAGAGCGCTTGAAACACTAGCAGAGTACAAAAAAGAAATCATAAATGCAATTAAATGGTTTGAAGCAAATGAAAAAAGCCAAAAAATTATCAAAAAAGACAAATTCATGATAATAAACACAGAAGATAATATACCAGTAACAATGGTAGGAACATTAGCTTCTATACTCTCAAAATCAAATAATTTCCAAAATTCTACTTATATAATGACATTAGGCCAGGCTTTAGATAATACTACTAAGATATCATTAAGACTAAGCGGCAGAAAAGATGAAAGCAAAGACCTGAGAGATCTCTTAAAACAAATCATTGCAAGAACAGGTGGAGAAGCAGGAGGTCACCAATACGCAGCAGGATGTATAATCCCAACAGAAAAAGAAGAAGAATTCCTAAGAGTAGCAGAAGAAATATTAACAAAAAGAACGATGGAAGAAAAGATTAATTAAAATAAAAAACTATTTAAACCACCAAATATTTTATAATTCTATGAATACCTACAAACTTAAATCTGCTGCATTGATTCTAGTAATTCTTGTATTCATGGTAGGTGTAGGTTATTTTGTTAACGACCTGCATGGCACAGTAACAGGCGCAGTAGTAGGACCAGTCTGCAAATGCATAGAAGATTCAGACTGCAATGACAATAATCCATGTACAGAAGATATTTGTTTATACAAAGATACTTGTGAAGCAGCTATTTGTATTAACAGAGATATCCCTAATTGTGGATAATCACCCTCTTTTTTTTAACAAAATAGAATTAAAACTTATAATAGATTTCTTATAGAAGAAATATGTTCTGCCATATCACTGCCTTTCTTAGTCAAAGTTAATAATTTAAGTCTTCCTTGTTTTTCAAAATTAACTAATCCAGCTTTCTCCATTTCTTGAAGAATCTTGACAACATGTGAATAAGTGCAGTCAATCTGCTTTGCAAGAGAAGAAGCATACATAGCTCCTTTTGAATTCTTAAGGTTTACTAGCATCATAGCTGGTTTTTCTCTAAAAAAAACATTAAAAATCTTATC
>JAHWIM010000014.1 GCA_019322535.1 Candidatus Woesearchaeota archaeon | reverse complement strand
TAAGCAATTAAAATATTAATTTCCGATGTTTCTATTTCAATTAATCCAGAAATTAGAAAGAAAATTAAAACTGCAAATAAGCCCATTCCTACTGTGGCTCCTAAATACTTTTTCCAGTATTCTTTTAATATGTTCATAATACCTCCTTACCATATTAATAAATCTTCTATTGGCTTTATATCTTCTCTTTTTATATCAAGGCCAAGTTCTGATAATGTTTTAATAAAATTAGGAACATTATTATAGATTTCATCTATATTATGACCATCCACGAACAATATAAATGCAATTGCATCTTCTTCATAATAACTACCACATTTTCCGTATGATATATTATTTGTATCTCTTAACATATCGGCTAAAAACTCATCTTTACAACCATTTTCGTAGCCAAATTTTTCCAGGTCTTCATCACTTAAGTAAACGCCAACCCCTCCTACACCTTCATAGTCTACGCCCATAAACACCTCCTATTCAATATAAAATTTATCTTCGCCGTTGTTAAATACTCCGCCTTGGAAATATGCAACATCAAACTTTTTTTGTTTAAAATGATCTGTAATCTCTTCTTTGATTACACTTATTTTCCATTTTGCATTTTCAAATGTACTGAAAAAATCAGTCAATTGTCTGATATCTTCATAGTTGGATTCGAGCGACATTTCCAATTTAATTTTAAGATTTTCTTCTTGACAAAAATTAAGAGCTTTTATATTGTCGCTAACATCAACACTTGCTGGGCGTTTTCTTAAGCCAACTTTACCATTAGTCAGCTCTATGTTTCTGGTTTTTTTTCCGTCCAGTTCTTGTTCTGTCCATTCTTTCAGTTTGCCGATCAAAAAGCCTGTTTCCTGGTCAAGTTTTTTCTTGTACTTTTCTTTAAGCTGCTTAATCTTGTTTTCTTTTTCTTCAAGATAAACCAAGGCTCTTTGATAATCTTTTTCAGTATCTTTTATTTTCCCAAGTGCCCAGTCTGCACAACTCAAATCTGTTATTTCAAATTTCTCTTTTTCCGGAGCCTCAAAAAGGTCTCCCTTAACCATATCTAACATTTCACTGTTCATAATACCTCCTATATATAACCTTTGTGTATTTTATTGCCCTCTTTTTTCATCTTAAATCCATGTGAATAATAACCATTATGATAATTATATAAAACAAGATAAACTGGTTTTTTTTCTTTGGCCACTAATTTAAAAATAGCAGCAGCTCCATCATGTTTTTCAAAAGACACGTTTTCATAAAAATTAGTATCAAACACATAGTCTTCATGTTCAAAATCGCAGCTTTCTTTTATAGAAAGGTAGTTATTTGTTTTATGTATATTTTCTATATTAGTTGTAAATAAATAACCAAAATCCTCACAACATCCCTGATTATAATCATAGCCAACTACTACATTATTCTTATCAACAATATTTAATCTGTTACCCCATCCTTTTTTAGATGATCTTTCAAAAATCTTCATAATATCTCCTTAAAATGCGCCAGCTTTTGACAATTCGTACAACTCTTTATATTTCTCGGTCACTAAAGAAATATCCTGCATGTTGTTTACTTCTTTGATTGCATATTCCTGACTTGGTTTATCAACGTAAACTTTTCCAATCAGCTTAATACATTCTTGCTTGCCAATATTAATCTGACAATCCAAGCAAAGGCCTTTATCATTAACCTCGGCTTCTTTTTTACATGATTTACATTTTGTTTTTATTAGCTGCTTATTGGACATCCTGTTTGATTTTTCCATTTCTTCCCGGCTTGGTCTTTTGTTTCCATGCAAACCCATATTAGCCAGGGCTCTGCCAATTGCAGAAGTTTCGCAATTTTCTACATGCGAAGTTTTATTGACATAGCCACTGCCTGATATTTCATGAGCGTACCCAGTTGAAAGCATTATATTACCATTCCAAATCTCGGCACGAAAAAAAGCTTCTTGGCTTATTCTATCAACATTTAACGGCTCTGTAATTATTCGGCCTTCTGGATATTTCTCATAGAATTTCTTTATTCTTTCTTCTACCGGTTCATAGTCCTCAAGGTTAAAACCCATGGCAATCCTCCTTGTGTTCGCACATAGATATAATAGTTGTCTCAATAACCGATCTGTTTATACCGGTTACAAGATCAACCTTGTTTAGCTTATCAAGCACTATTCTTGCATCTTTCCCAGAAATACCCATGTTCATTTCACAGGCTATATCATAGATGTCAGCTGGTTCCAAAATTAAACAGGCAACAGGCCAGTCAATTGGCAGTGCTTCCAGTTTCTTTATTAGGTCTTTCTTTGTCATTGTTTTTCTCCTTTTCAAAGTTGAATTGACTTCTAACAAATTCGGCGAATTCTCTATAATCTGCAAGCAGATCATTTTGATATTGTATTTG
>JAHWIM010000013.1 GCA_019322535.1 Candidatus Woesearchaeota archaeon | reverse complement strand
ATGGTCTTTTATTTCTGCTTTATAGAACATTTTATCCCCTGTTTCATCAGAATAAAAGAGGTATTTATAAAACTTACTGTTTTGGGTTTTATATTAAAATTAGTTTCTTTTTCGCTCTTAAAGTTATTATTTTGCCTTTTATTCTTTTTTTCAAGCCAATATCTTGAGTTGCAACAACATATCCTTTTAATTTAGCTATTAAATCATCAACTGATAAATCTTCTTTTGTCTTTAGAATTTTGACTTTTTTTGTTTTAAGGATTTGCAATCCTAATTTTGCTGCTTTTCTGTTTTTCAGTTTTTGTTTTTTATCTGCTGTAATTTTTTTTAACTCATCAATTGTTTTATCTAAAACAAATAATTGGTATTTTTCTAACATAATTCTATCTATTTCTGAAAAAATGTCTACCTTGAACTGTGTTGGAATTAAAAGAAAGTTTGTGTCTAGTAGGATTTTTTTTATCATTTTAACCATTTCTGCATATTTACTGCATCTTCAAATATTCTAGGGCTTTCGTTTATTATTACCATACTTTTTGGTTTATATTTTTTTATTGCTTTTGCTAAAGGCATAAAGAACTGTTTTGTTAATGAAATATGGGATCTTTCTCCTTTTTGGGTATAAGTTATACCAGAGAAATGGCAATGTATATGGGGCAAAGATTTTATTTTTTTAAAGATTTCATCATAGTACATTTTTCCAACATTTCTTGCATAGAGATGTGCAAAATCTACACAGAGATGGCAGCCTGTTTCTTTTTTTAGTTTTAATAGCGTGTTTAAACCAGCAAATTGAGATTTTTTTCCTGTTGTTTCTGGTGCAATCTTAACGTTCCATTTTTTTGCTTTAATTGTTTTTTGTAAATCAATTATTTGTTCTTTAATAATCTTATAAACTTCTTCTTTTGTTCTGCCTTGATAAAAACCAGCATGAAAAACAACAGGAGATGCTCCCATATAGTGGGCTCTTTCGCAACTTAGCAATATTCTTTTTTTAGAAGCATTTAGTTTTGCTTTTTCTTTTGAGGCTAAATTAACATAATAAGGGCCATGCACTGAAAGTTTTATACTTAATTTTTTAGCAATCTCGCCAACTTTTTTTGCTTCTGCATTAGACATCCTAACTCCATATGTAAACTCAATCTCATAAGCCCCTAATTTTAATTCTGCTGCATACCTAATTCCTTCTTCGTTGCCTAAACCTGCAGAACCTGCTGGACCAAATAAAACTCTTGAAAACTTCATTTTATTTTTTATGTTTTAATTTTTTAACTTCAAATTTTTCTTCTTGTATTGCTTCAACTTTTACAAAGAATTTTGAGAATCTAGTAACTAGTGTTGAAAGAATTATTGAATAGATTATGAAAGCTAATATTAAATCTAATATTAAGTTTATTCCAATAATTGTATAAGTAGCTAACGTAAATGCAACAACTGCTGTTGCTATTCCTTTAGGGATATTCAATGTCATAAATAATCTTTCTTTAAAATTAAATTGTTTTGAAAAGGTAATAGTAACTGCCAATGATCTAACTGCTACGAATATCACAAAGAGGGTTAAAGAAGCTATTAAAAAGTTTAATGTTAACGGTATTTTAATTATAAGGCCTACTAATGTAAATACTAAAATCTCTAAGATTAATGAAAAGGTTTCTGAAAATTCCTGAAGTTTCTTTTTATGTTCTATGTAAACATTACCAAAGAAAAGTCCCATTGTTGTAACTGCTAGAACCCCATTTCCTCCAAGATGTTCTGCTACTGTATATGTTAAAATTGCTGCTACAATTAGAGCAAGCGGTGAAAGAGTTGGAGAATATCTTTTTTTCATTACTCTAAAAAATAGAATTCCAATAAATACTCCTGTTCCAATTCCTGTTATGAATTGTTGAGTAAATGGACCTATCTGATTTACTAAATCTGAAATAACAAACTTTTCTTGAATGTTTCTTAGAATATCTAGGATTAAAAAAGGAATAAGCACAATTAAAGGGGTATTTAATATTGACTCTATCTCAAGCAACTCAAATGTTTTTATTTTAACTCCTCCTTTTAATGCTGTAAGTATTGCTGCAGGAGATGTTCCTGACATCGCAGCTGCAAATAATATTACTAAGAGAGGGGAAATTGGCCTATAAAACAAATAAGTTGCTAATGCAAGAACTGCTGTATTTAATAAGATAAAAACTATCGTTAATTTAAAGGCAGATACTGAGAGTGCGTCAAATTCTTTTATTTTGAATCAGCTGATTGCATCAAAAACTAAGGTTGCTAATGCAAGTATTGCAGTTGATGTTAAGAATAACGGAGAAAATTGAACTATTGGTTCTCCCTGGTATGTTATGTTGCTTACACCTATACCGACTAAGATTAACAAAAGATAATTTGGGATTTTAAGTTTGTTAGCAATAATTGAACATATAATCCCGATTAGAAGAATTAATCCAAGATATGTAAGATATAGCAATGGGTCTGCCATTTTGCCTCTTTTTTATTTTTTAATTAAATATAACAGAATTAATTTATTAAGTTTGTGTTTATTCTGGAGGTTTGCCAAAAACTAATACACAATTAGGTCCTCCAAAACCAAGAGAATTAGACATTACTGCTTCTAAGTTTGTTTTTTTTGCTTCATTTGCAACATAATCAAGTTGTCTTCCTTTTTCATCTGCTAATTCAGGATCAGAAGTACTATAATGTATAGTGGGGGGAACAATTCCATAATTTAAAGAGTGTATTGCTGCTATTGCTTGCACACTGCCTGCTGCGCCGATTAAATGGCCTATCATAGATTTTATTGAGCTGACTAATAATCCATTAAAAGCGTGTTCTCCAAAAACATCTATTATTGACTGAGCTTCTACAAGATCATTATACTGTGTAGAGGTGCCATGTGCACTAACATATCCAATTTGCTCTGGAGTTAATTTTGCTTCAGCTAAAGCAGATCTCATTGCCCTTTTAATTTGTTTGCCATCTTTTCTCGGAGCAGTTATATGGTTTGCATCACAATTTGCATAAGCAGATAATAATTCAGCATAAATCTTTGCTCCTCTTTTTTTTGCATGCTCTAACTCCTCAAGGACTAGAATTCCAGCTCCTTCTGCTATAGCAAATCCATTCCTATCTTTATCAAATGGTCTTGAAGCTGTTTCAGGATCTTGATTTCTTGATAATGCTTTAATATTTGAAAAACTTGCATATCCCAAAGGTGTTGTTGCACATTCTGATCCTCCTGTAATCATTATATCTGCTTTTCCTGCCAGAATGTTAAGTAAAGAATCGTAAGTTGCATGAGCAGCAGATGCGCAAGCACTACTAATGTCATAATTTGGTCCAACAAATCCATATTTTATTGCAATATTTCCTGAAGCTGCATTTACCATGATCATAGGGACTGTTAATGGATGGACTTTCAGAGGGCCTTTTTTTAGTAATCTTATTTTTTGTTCTTCTATTGTTGATAAACCTCCAACACCTGTTCCAATTATAACTCCAACTCTTTCTTTATTTTCATAATCTAGAAGTTCTGCGTCCATTAAAGCTGCATGCGTTGCAATAAATGCATATTTTACAAAAGGATCTGTTTGGTTTATTTCTTTTCTTTTATCAAACACTTTGCTTTTTCCCATATACTTGGCAACATCAAATTTTATTAATGCACCAATATCAACTGGAAATCCAGCAAGGTCTATTCTTTCTGAATTTTCTATTTTCTGTACTGCATTAGTGCCAATTATTAATTTTTCCCAGAATTCTTTTACAAGATCTTCTATAGCAGAATGTTCAGTATTTAAAGGAGTTAATGCTCCCATGCCTGTAACTACTACTCTTCTTCTGCTCATAATTAAGTCCCCTCTTGTAAATGGCTAGAGGTTATTTTTAAAGTTTTAGCTAATTTAGAATAATTATTAAATAATTTAGAAACCTATTTATAGTTTGGATTTTTAGATGTTTGTTATGGAATTGTTAAAAGAAATTTTAAAAGAGATTAAGCCTAGTAAGGAAGAAGAAAAAGAAGTTAAGGATAAGATAGATAAATTTCTAAAAAGGGTTAACAAAGGTTTAAAAGATGCCAAAGCTGTATTAGGTGGAAGTGGAGCAAAAGATACTTGGTTGAGCAAAGCTCATGATGCTGATATTTTTGTTGAATTTGACTATAAAAAATACAAAGATAAAAGTGATCAACTTTCTGATATTTTAGGAAAACATTTGAAGAAGGTTTTTGGCAAGATAAACAGACTGCATGGAAGCAGGGATTATTTCCAGATAAAAGAAAAGAGTTTTAGTTTTGAAATTGTTCCTGTTTTAAAAATAAAGAATGCAAAAGAAGCTGTGAATATAACAGATGTAAGTTTATTGCATGCTAATTGGGTTAAAAAGCGCATGAAAATTTTAGACAAAAAATTTTCAGCGTCCCAAAAATCACAAAGTGATTTTTTAGGATATAAGAAATTTGCTGATGAAATAAGATTAACAAAGCAGTTTTGCAAAGTTCAAGGAGTTTATGGAGCTGAGAGTTACATTAAAGGTTTTTCTGGATATATTTGTGAGATATTAACAATTTATTACAAAGGGTTTTTGAATTTAGTTAAGAATGTTAGCAAATGGAGAGATAAAACTATTATTGATATTGAAAAATATTATAAAAATAACAAGGAGGTTTTAAGAAGTTTGAATTTAGCAAAGATATATTCTCCTTTGGTTATTATTGATCCTGTTCAAGCAGATAGGAATGCTGCAGCTGCAGTTAGCACAGAGAAATATGAACAATTTATTTGTGCTTGTAAAGAGTTTTTGAAAAAACCTTCAAAGGAATTTTTTAAGAGAAAAGAAGTTTCTGTTGATGATTTAAAGAAAAGGGCTGGTAAAGATAAATTGGTTTTATTGGAAATTGTTGCTTTGGCAGGAAAAGAAGATGTTGTTGGAAGTAAGTTGTTGAAAGTTTTAGAATTTATTGAGACAAAATTAAAACAAAATGAGTTTAAGATTTATGAAAAAGGATGGAAGTGGGATAAAAAGAAAAAAGCATT
>JAHWIM010000012.1 GCA_019322535.1 Candidatus Woesearchaeota archaeon | reverse complement strand
TTCATGAAATCAATTATATTTTGCTATATAAAGTTTTTGATATAGAGTAATTAAAAAAATTTAAATACTATGGTTTAGTTGTATTGCATTTATGTTACTCGCAATTGTATTAGCAGGGATGATCGCAATAGCTCATTTTTTTTCTGATAGGCTATGTGTCCTATGCAAGAGACTTTGGACTGAAATAATATCTTTAACTGCTGGAATAGCTACTGTTTATGTTTTTATGAACCTTTATCCAGAATTTTATAAAGCTGCAAGATTTGTCAGTCCTTTTATCTTTACTTCTGTTTTTCTAGGTTTTGCTATCTTTTATTTGGTTGATAAGGAGATATATCAAAATATTAAGCATAAAGAAGTACCAACCGATATTGAATTAGCGCATGGTTATGGATTGACTGTTTATTATTTTGTTGTAGGGATAGCTTTAGTGAGATTATTGAACATAAACATAAGAGAAGGGATATTATTTTTTATTCCTGTTTTTATTTATGCTGGTTTATCTACTTTAGCTGCTCATGGAATACATGGGATGCATGCTCCTCCTTATAAGGTGTTAACTCCTTTGCATTTTCTTCAAGCAGTAGGTGTTATTGCAGGAACTGTGGTTGCTTTATTTTTGAATATTCCAGAATCTTTTTTGCTTTATTTAACAGGATTGGTTGTTGGAATATTGACCTATGTTGTTATAAGAGATATGCTGCCTAAAGGCAAGAAAGGTAAACCTTTATTCTTTGTTTTAGGAGCTTTGATATATTTATCTTTGATAATCCTGTTATGGTTTATCTAGAAAATCTATAATCTTTTTTTGATAATTTTCTTTTTATGTTTTTTAATGAACTGTAATGCTTCTTTATAAGTTAATAATTTGTTTTTTGTTCCATAGTATTGGATTACAGAGGCAGCGTTTGCCATTCCTAATTCTAATGCATGAGAAATATCTTGTTTTTTATGGATTCCTGCTAAGAAACCAGAACTAAAAGCATCTCCTGCTCCTGCTACACTTACAACATTTACTTTGTAAGCCTGCATAGAGTATGAATATGTTCCATTGTAGGCATGCATTCCTTTTGGGCCTTCTGTTATTACAATTATTTTTGGACCTAATCTTTTTAATGATTTTAGCAAGAAGTCTATGTTGTTGTTTTTTGTTTTTAGTAATAGTTTTGCTTCTGATTTGTTGAGAACCAAAATAGTTGCTGCATCAAGGATTTTTTTTAATTTAGTTTTTCCTTGAGCTGCTAAGTATGTGCTTGGATTGAATAAAAGATTTATATTATTCTTTTTTGCAAATTGAGCAATCTTTTCACATGTTGTGAAAGATTGTTTTAGCATTGTTGCCATGTAAATAGATTTTGTTTTTAGTTTTTTTAGGTCAATTTCTTTGGTTGATAAATGATCAGAAGCTCCTTTGAATGTGTAGATTACTCTGTCTCTTTCTTTTGTGCTTTGCTGGATAAATGAATATGAAGTTCTTTCTTCTGCTGGAGCTGTTTTTATTACCTCTACTTTTTCTTTTTTTAGTTCATGGAGAACCTTGAATGCATTATGATCATGTCCAATTTTTCCAAGAAATGCAGTTCTTAGACCCATTTTTCTTAAAGCAACTGCAGAGTTTAATCCTCCGCCGCCTGTTTCAAACTTTAAGTCTGTGATAAGAACTTTGTCTCCTAATTTAATTTGTTTAAACTTTTTAGGAATAGTTGCAAATACATCAACTGTTGCAGAGCCGATTGTTATTACGTCAAACATTGAGATACCTCTTTTAATTTAATATTTGGGATAAAGGTATTTAAAGTTTTCTAAATAAAAATTAGAACCTTTATATATAACTAAAAAATATCAAGTTTAATGAGTCAAAAAATTTTAGAAGAAAGATGTGATAAATTAGTGAGAATTAATTTTAATAAATTCTTAGCTTTTCCTAAAAGAAAAGTACCTTTTACAGTAGAAGATGGAAAAACAATCAGAGGAAAAGTTAGTTATGAATTTACTCCTGAAAAAGTCTATGCAATTGGAAATTATAGAGAAGGAGTACATATGGAATGGACTGGCCATTCTGTTCCTGTGCCTGATATCTATAGAGTTGAAAGGGCAAAAGAAGGAAATCTGTTAGGAAGAAAACTCAGGATTGGTTCTCAAGAGCATAATAGGGTTCTCAAGTGGATGGGTATTCCTTCATTACATTTGCATAGGGATTACGGAGATAATCTTGCTGTATTTTATGGTTTTCATGATGGTCAGGTAACTTTTACTCCTGGTAGAAATGTCATTGAAGACCCTTATACAAATGTAAGAGTTACAAAAAAAGAAGTTCTAAAGATGTTTGAATAATTAAGAACATTCAGTTTGTTCGCACATATTATCTGTACAGTTTATGAATAAAGGTTGGTTGTTGCAGATTAAGACACAGTCTGAATTATTTACACATGGCTTAAATGGCTGCTCTGTTTGTTCTGGTTCTGTTCTAAAGCTCATTATTGCAAAACCAACTGTTGATGAAATGAAGATTAAAAGAATAACTAATGTCATAATCTGTTTTTGATTTGACTCTTTTTTTGGCATAGAAAAAGATATTTAGTTTTTATTATAAAAAGTTTGTTATTTTATTTTTATCTTAATTTTATTTTTTAGTTTTGTGTATAAGAAATAACCAGAGATTAAGAATAAGGCAATTAATATCCATTGTGTTGCTGTTAAGCTGTAATGGAGTGGATCAGCTCTAAAGAAATCTATTATAAACCTGCCAATGCTGTAGATAAAGATATACATTGCTAGCAAGAAGCCATCAAAATATTTTTTCTTTCTGAGTTTCCATAGGATAAGGAAATTGAATGATTCTAGTATTAAACCATACCAAGCTGTTACATGTCTAATCTCTCCATTTATTAAGAAACCCCAAGGCATTGTGGTTAGTTTGCCAACATGACCTCCATCTCCTAATATGCAGCCAATTCTTCCAATTGCATGACCAATTGCAATAGAAGGAGCGCAGGCATCAGCATATTTCCAAGGTTTTAGTTTATTGAATTTTAAGTGCAATAATCCAGCTACTGCAGCCCCTATAAAACCACCTATCCAATCTAAACCACCTTGCCATATTTTAAAAATAGCTAACATATCATGAGGGAAAAAATAAGACCAGTTTCCTATAACATACATTAATCTAGAGCCAAATATTCCTCCAACAATAAGCCAGATAACTAAGCCATAGATTTTTTCAGAATCAAGTCTTCTTCTTTTTGCTTCTTTTACTGCTAATAATGTTGCAACTAAGAATGCTAAAGCAACTAAAACTCCATAGGATTGAATTGTAATTGGTCCTAACTGCCAGCTCATAAAGGATTGATAAGGTAAAGCCATAATAAAAAAAAGAAAAAGAAGTAATTTAAAAATGTTGTTGATTTAAGCTATGCAGTCATCAACCCATGCTTGTAAAGCATCTTGATCCATATTTTTATCTGCATCAACAAATGCTCCTGTCTGGATTTTTCCGTTTTTCAAGCATATGAACTGCGGAACTCCACCGCTGGTCATATGTTCTTTAATGCAGTTGTCAATTAATTCTGCTGCTTCTGGGTCACTTCCTTCTGCCCAGTAAAATTTATAGCCTTCTTTCTCTAAATTTTCTACTCCTGGCTTCATTTTCTGACACCATGGGCAGCCAGTTGAATAATAGAAGATTACTGTTTCTGGATCTAATCCTGTGCATTCAACTAAAGCATCTGCATTACAGATAAGCTTTGTTTCACAGTCTGGATCTTCACAATCAACTTTTTTATTTCCTGTATCATCAATTTCATTATCACAGATTTCTTTTGTTGGGTCAAATTTTGCTCCAACTTTTAAGGATAGATAATCTCCTTTCTCTTCTATGAAATTTTCTAAGTTACTGTAACCTTCTTCATCTTTAACAGCCTCTGTGAATAAAAGAGCTGGCAAAGCGCTTAATTCTAAATCATCATACATTTCTTTTCCTTCTTCTGAACTATAGTCGATAGTCTGGACTTCTAGTCCTGGCAATATTCCTTTTAATTGCTCAACTAATGGAGCAATCTCACATTCAGCACATCTTTCGTCATTTAATGCTATTGCAACTAAACCTTCTGAAGTTGTAGTTGTTTTTTTAGCTGCTGGCTTAGCAGTTGAACTAAATCCATCAGTTATAATTGAGATTACTAATAGAACCGCTAGAACACCAGTAGCAATCTGCCACATTGTTATTTTTTTTATTTTTATTTTTTCTTCATGTTTTTTTTCTTCCATAAATTAACACCCCAAATTTTTAGGAAATGTGAATGGTTTATAAATTTTTTGATAACAATAAGAAACTTTATAAACTTTTAATCTTCTTTAATTTTTATGGTTGGAAAGAAAAAACAAACAAAAAAGACTCAAGAAAAAACACCTGTTGAAAAACAGCTTGTTAAAAGTTTTAGAAGGCATGCTAGAGCCTGTGGTTTTAAACTGCAGCCTGATAAGAAGATTCTAGATTTTGTAATTAAAGGTGAATTAGACAGATTAAAGAAATATGGGGCTTTATACTGCCCGTGCAGAAGAGTTACTGGAAAACTAGCAGAAGATAAAAAAATAATTTGTCCTTGTATATATCATAAAGATGAAGTTAAGAATGATGGCATGTGCAAGTGCAGGCTTTATTTGAGGAAATAACAATAATATTTTTAAAGCATAACTTTTTCTTTGCTGAATATGACAATCGGGAATTATGATGCTCTGAAGATAGAGCCTGAGATACTGGAATATTGGAATAAAAACAGTGTTTATGATAAAGTTAAGGCTAAGAATAATAAAGGAGAAAACTTCTATTTCTTAGATGGCCCCCCTTACACTTCTGGTAAGGTTCATATTGGGACTGCTTGGAACAAATCTATGAAAGATGCTGTTTTGAGATATAAAAGAATGAGGGGATTTAATGTATGGGATAGGGCTGGTTATGATATGCATGGTTTGCCAACTGCTCATAAAGTTGAAGAGAAATTAGGCATTAAGCACAAAGATGAGATTCCTAAATTTGGTGTTGACAAGTTTGTTGAAGAATGTAGAAAACTAGCTTTAGATAATATGGCTTTAATGACTAAAGACT
>JAHWIM010000011.1 GCA_019322535.1 Candidatus Woesearchaeota archaeon | reverse complement strand
TTAATTCCTCCAAGACCAGAGGAATAATTTCTCTTTTTTTCTTTTTCTATATACATTATAAACAAAAAACTTAAAAAAGATTACTGGTTTTTTTAAAATTATGTCAATAAAAAAGCTATTAGGATTAGATGAATTTGAACATATATCAGATGAAGAAATACTAAAAAAGATGGCAGAAGCAAAAGCTAATGGACAAACCCATATAGAAATAACAGATCCAGAAGGAACCATTATAAAAATAGATATTCCATCTGGTATTAGCTTAGATAAAACAGACGATAGGTAATTCTTTCTTTTCCCAAAACTTTTATAAACTATTAACAAAAACCTAGGTTACAATGCCAACTATAAAGAAAGGAGATTTCATAGAAATCGAATATACTGGAAAAGTAAAAGAAGGTCTTATTGTATTCGATACAACAGATGAAAAAATAGCAAAAGAAAACGAGTTATATACTGCCCAAGGTACTTATGGTCCTGTTGTTGTTTGCTTAGGGCAAGAACAACTTCTAAAAGGATTAGAAGAAGAACTAGAAGGAAAAGAAACAGGAAAAGAATACACAATAGAACTTCCACCAGAAAAAGCTTTTGGAAAGAAAAATGCAAAACTAATCAGAATGATTCCTTATTCTACATTCAAAAAACAAGGCATTGAGCCGCAACCTGGTTTGCAAGTCAATGTTGATGGAGCAATTGGAATAGTTAAAACAGCTGGCGGCAGATGTTTGGTTGATTTTAACAATCCTTTGGCTGGAAGAGATATAATTTATCAAATAAAAATAAACAAAATAATAACAGATGACAAAGAAAAAATAAGTTCTTTCTTAAAATTAAGCCTAAATCTAAAAGAAGCACCAGTTGAAATAAAAGAAAATAAAGCAGAAATCAAGCTTAAAACAGAATTACCAAAAGAAATCCAGGAAAGAATAAAAGAAAAGCTATTACCTCTAGTTCCTGCAGTAAAAGAAATAAACTTTGCAAAAAAAGAAGAGAAAAAGCAAGCAAAACCAGAAGCAACTCCGGCTGCATCTGAAAAGGAAGAGGAAAAAGCCGGTAAAGAAGAAGAAAAACAATAAATTCTTAATTCTTATTTTGTACCTATTTTAAAATAATAAAATTTATATATCAGTGTGTTTATTAAAATTACCGTGAGGAAATTATGGAAGAAACACCACAATTTAGTTCTGAACAAAACCAACCTAGTGAAAAACCAAAACTAGAAGTTTTTGAACAGACAAAAAATGATTTTGTAGACGCTGAACTTGAGCAAGTTCTAGCTAATCAAAAAGCAAAAATTAAAGTTATTGGCTCAGGCGGTGGCGGAAATAATACTATAGATAGAATTACAGAAGTAGGGGTTGCAGGAACAGAAACAATTGCAATCAATACAGATGCTCAAGATCTTCTATACACTTCTGCAGATAAAAAAATCCTAGTTGGAAAAGAAGTAACTCAAGGCTTAGGAGCAGGCTCAAATCCAAGATTAGGAGAAGAAGCAGCAAGAGAAAATGAAGCAGATCTTAAAAAAGCAATTGCAGGAGCAGATATGGTTTTCTTAACTTGCGGTTTAGGCGGTGGAACAGGTACAGGTTCTTTGCCAGTAGTTGCAGAATTAGCTAAAAAAATGGGCTGTCTAACAGTTGCTGTAGTCACAATCCCTTTTGAAATGGAAGGAAATTCAAGATATGAAAATTCAATGATTGGCTTGGAAAAATTAGAGCAGATTGTTGATACTTTAATTGTTATTCCTAACGATAAATTATTAGAATTAGCACCAGATTTACCATTGCAAACTGCATTCAAAGTAGCAGATGAAATTCTAACAAATGCAGTAAAAGGAATTGCAGAATTAGTAACAAAAGCAGGATTAGTTAACCTAGACTTTGCAGACATCAGAACAGTTATGTCAAATGGTGGAGTTGCTCTAATAGGAATTGGTGAATCAGACACAGAAAACAGAGCAATTGAAGCAGTAGAAAAAGCAGTAAGCAATCCATTACTAGATGTTGATATCAGCGGAGCATCAGGAGCATTAATCAATGTTGCTGGTGGAGAAGACATGACTTTAGATGAAGCAAGAAAAATAGTAGAAACAGTCTCAGAAAGACTAGACAGTGATGCAAAAATCATCTGGGGAGCACAGATTTACAAAGACTTGCAAAACACAGTAAGATGCATGCTAGTTGTAACAGGAGTCAAAAGTCCTCAAATCTTCGGCAGAGAAAACAAAATAGTTGACAAACGTAAAAAAGACATTGAGAATGAGCTTGGAATTGAGTTTGTTGATTAGATTTAACTAAGGTTTAAAAACATCTTCTTATTTCTTTTTTTATGATAAGTGGAATTGAGATCAAACGGGTTGGTGACTTTTTACCAAGACCAAGGTATCTTATTTATTTAGTTGAAAAGCCGGAAAATTCTGATAACTATATTCCTCTTGAAGGATTGGTTGATAATAATACACTTCTTCAACTAAGAGAAAGAGAGATTGGAAATCTTACTTTCTATTATAATAAACAAGTGCTTTTATCTACAGGATATTTCCCCTTTGGTTCATCTCCCACACCTAACAATAGATTTTTGTTAGGAAAAGGTATTGCTGACAGAATTGATTTAATAGTTGCTGATGATCTATTAGAACTATTTGGTGAAGATGATTTAATTATTTTTAATACTGAATCTAAGCATAGACAAGATCAATTAAAAAGACAAGGCATTGAGCTAGGCAGAAAATATACTCTCAAAGAATATTATGAGATTATTAATTCAAATATTGGTATTTTGAATTCTTTTTGAATTTATTGATTAATTATTTCTTAATAGTCACATATTTTTTATTTATAGACTTCAGAATTCATTGAATATAACCCTTGTTCTATCCAAATTCTTAAGAATTCGTATAGAAATGATTATATTCAATTCATCTTAGCCTTATTAAAGAAAAACTTTAAAAGTCCTTTTATTTTCTTACTTGATATGGCATTAAGAATCTTTTTGGCAGGATCTATACCTAAAGGTGATGATAAAAGAAAAGAATGGAAAGACTGGAAAACAAATTACATTGAAAAACTTTCAACTATTAAAGAAATAGAATTTGCTGATCCTGATGACTGGAGAGATGAAACTAAACCTCTAATTTTATTTGGACATGATGTTAATATGGTTAAAACTTCTGATATTATCATAGTCAATGCTGAAAAAAAGTTAGGAGTAGGCACTTCTCAAGAAATGGTTATAGCTAAATATTTCTCAAAACCAGTTATCACAATCTTGCCTAAAGATACACATCACCGCAGGTCTAATGTTGTTTTTGATAAAACTTTAATCAAGGATTGGATTCATCCATTTGTTTTTACAATCTCTGATTTAGTTGTAGAAGATATAAGTGAAGCCATTGATTGGATAAAAGAATATCAAAAAGATCCAAAGAGTAAAAAAATAAAAGATATAAGTATTATTGATGAGTCTATTAATTCTTATTTAAAAAAGTGAGGCAAGGCCATTATATCCAATTTCCCCAAACCTTTATAAACAACTATAAAATCATAAAGTTTAAATATAAACACTTTCTGTTCAATAAAAATGGAAGAACAAGAATTCAAACCTACTTTCGGGTTCAAAATCAAAAGATTTTTTAAGGAAAGTATGCGAGTATTAAAAATAACCAAAAAACCAAGCATGCTTGAGTTCAAAACAATAGTTAAAGC
>JAHWIM010000010.1 GCA_019322535.1 Candidatus Woesearchaeota archaeon | reverse complement strand
TGGTAAAAGATGAATTTGATGAGATTAAATTAGTTGGTGGAGTTGACCAAGCATTTAAAGATAATAAAATTATTTCTGCTTTTGTTGTTTGTGATTATAAAACAATGGAAGTTATTGAAAGAAAATATGTTGTTGTTGAAGCTTCTATGCCCTATATTTCTGGATATTTGAGTTATAGAGAAGCTCCTGCTATTGTTGAAGCTTATTTAAAACTTGAAAATAAACCAGATGTTATTTTAGTTGATGCTCATGGAATTGCTCATCCTAGGAAACTTGGAATGGCAAGCCATGTTGGTTTGCTGTTAGATAAAACTACAGTAGGGGTAGCTAAAAAATTACTTGTTGGAGAGATAAAAGAAGATAAAATAATTGTTGAAGAAAAAGTAAGAGGGTATGGTTTAGTTACTAAAGAGTATGCAAGACCAATATTTGTAAGCCCAGGTCATAAAATTGGCTTAAAAACTTCTTTAGAAATTGTTAAGAACTGTATGAAGCTTCCTCACAAATTACCAGAACCAATACATCTGGCACATAGATATGCAAATAAAATAAGAGAAAAATTAGAATTTAAACAGTAACTTTAAGACCGCTAATCTTTTTTGCAAGATCTTCTAATTTCTTTTTAAGACCTTGAACTGTGCTGTCCTCTATTTTCTTAACTCCACCTTCAACTTCTTGTAGATTCCATACTTGAATCCAGTTTACAATGTCTCTGACAGCATCTTCAGCTTCTTTTATTTTAGCTTCGTCAACTTCAACCATAATTATCACCTTTTTTAATTATATCAAACTTTAGCAACAACTAATATATATAATTTTCTTAATATTTTCTGCTGATTAAAGGCATTTTTCTTTCGTGCATAAGCTTAGGTAGAAATCCAGATGTTTTTTTAACAGTTATATCTGCATAATTATATTTTTGTTTTATATCTGCTTTCAGAATAGTTCCTCTTTTATAAGTATGTTTGGTTAGGTAAGCATAAAGGTAATGTTTCTTATTATGAGGATGTCTTAGGATAACTTCATATTCATGGCCATTTCTTTCTGGCCAGATTGTTTTTTTATTCAAAAGCACATCTGATTCTTTGTCTATTATTATCTCTGATTTGAATGAATCTGTTTTAGTAAATTGTTTCCACAAATCTGATGTAAATTTTTTAATTGTAGCTGAATATAATTTGTTAAGTTTAGCAGTTGTTTTGCATTCTACATTGCAAGGGGTATGAAATACAAATGGAAATTTTCTTTCTATATCATGCAGTTTTTTATAGAATTGATAACAAGTATAATGTTTTTTAATATATCCAGGAGTTTCTTTCAAATAACTATTAATACAGCATTTTGGATAACCATATAATTTTGCTGCAAGCAGGATTTCTCTTTTATGCTGTCTTTTTGAAGCAAATTTTTTGTATTTTAAGAATTCTTTTTTTGATTTTTCATTTTTGAATAAATCATAACCAATCCAAACTCCTTTGAATTCCCACATTATCTGGTTTTTAACTATTTTTGTTATTTCTTCATATCCTTTTTGTCTGCTTGCTATGAACGGAATCTTATTTTCTTTTAGAAGCTGTTCAAAACGATATTTTTCATCTAAATCTTGAGGATTGATTTTAAGGATAACATATGTATTTGGTTTGATACCAGCAGTAAAAAGAACAAGCCTTAATTTATCAGGCATATCTAATCCTTTTGATATTTCTGTAAATGTGAAAATAGCCGCTTTTGACAATCTATCACCTTATTAGTTTTATTTAGTTATATATTTAAATATTTATTCATTCCAAATAGAAAAGATTATATATAAGAATTGAAGAATAATGTTTAATATGCCAAAAAAGAAAACAATAGAAGAACAAGAATTTGAAATGGAAAAAGGTACAAAGGATGAAGAAGTTTACAAAGAAGCAGGAAGAGAGAAATTAAGAGAAGACGGGGAGATTGATGATAGAGAAGAGGGATTTATGGAAGGTGCTGAAGGAAGAGGAGAGCTTAACTGCTGCTCTGAATGCGGCAAAAATCTAGGAGAAGACAAAGAAAATATATTTGAAAGAGAATTTGATGGAGAAATTAAGTGGTTTTGCAGCGAACAGCATGCAGAAAACTATGCTAAAAAATTAGAGAAGAAAAAAGAAAGACTTCTTAAATAATTCTACTCTTTTTGATATGAATCATCTGTATGAAACTTGTGGCTTATTTCTCTTTTTGCTTTATCAATTATTAAATGAACTGCTGCTACAGGATCCCATTGAACAGGAGAATAAACTTTGTTAACAGTTATTGGTCTTGTTTTTGCATTTATTAATAACTGAACAGAATATTTTTTTCTACCTCCTTTTTCATATTGTTTGAAATGGAGTTTTAAAGAAGTAATTTGTTTTAGCTCTCTTTCTATTTCAATATAATGATCATGAATTATTTGTTTTATCTGTTTTTGATCAGCAGACTCTAGAATGCTTAAGCCAACAAACTGTACATTTTTTCTTTCAATATACTTCATAGGTTTTGGTTTTTTGTATTTAGTTTTTCCAATCCTCTTTTTTACTTTTGCTAACATATGCTATATTCTTGCAGAACTGGTTTAAATATTTTTGGTTTAGAGTTAAATTTAAAAATACTATTAGTTTAGTTCTGAGTATGGGTTTGATTTGTGGTATAGAGGAAGCTGGAAGAGGGCCTGTAATTGGCCCAATGGTTATGTGTGGCGTAGTAATGCATGAAAAAGATCTTTCTAAGCTAGATGCTATTGGTGTAAAGGATTCTAAATTAATGACTCCAAAACAAAGAGAAGCTATTTTTGAGA
>JAHWIM010000009.1 GCA_019322535.1 Candidatus Woesearchaeota archaeon | reverse complement strand
TCTACTTGATTAAAAGTTCTGTTTGTAGTCAGTCCTCTTATATATACCATAAAAACAAGAAAAAAGTGAGTTATATAAAAAAGTAGAGAAAAAAACTATTTTTTATTGAATGGATCTTTTCCGCTGCCCATCCAAACCCATTGTTTTGGCTTTAGCTCTTTGTTTTTATAATAATAAACATAAATAAGAACTGCTAAAGCTAAAACTAATAGTGTAAATTCAAGCATTTTTTTACCGCCCTTTTTATTTGTTTACTTTTTCTAATGTTATTTCTATTGTGGAAACTCTTACGTTTTTTCCTTCTTTGTTTGTAAACTCTTCTGAGTCAATTTTTATGTCTTTTACTGCTACAGATCCTTCAAGGAATCTTTTAGCTGCAACTTCTGACACGTCAACAGCTCTGCTTATGAACTTTCCTCTTGCTTTTACTATTACTTCGTTTGCGTTTTTGGTTGTAAACTGCATTACAACTCCTGTCACATAGTTCATAAACGGCTTTCCACCAATAAAAATATTGTTGTCATTTCCAGACATTGGTGCTTTATCTTCCATTTCTTCTTTTTCTGCCATTTTAGTTTCACCCCGCTTGTTGTTTCAGTTGTGAGCTTTACTCTTCACCTTTTTTCATCAATCTTGTTACATACCCAGCTATAACGTTTCTTAGTTTTTTGCCGTGAATATCTGCAAATTTTGAGACCAACTGTTTATTTGATTCATAGTCTTTTTTAAACTCGTCTCTATGCAATTCTATCAGTTTGAATGTTATTCTCTTTGTCAATTGTGTTTTTATTCTTCCCATATATCATCCCTATTTAAGCATTTTTGAGAAGAAGAGTAGGGTATATAAAGGTTATGGTTTTGGGCAATATATTGTTAATTTTCCCTATTTATTTCTTTATTGCTGTTTAGAAAGCTTTTTATGCTTAAGGAATTTTTGAAGAAATAAATTTTTCTATTTTACCAATATCTCTAAGCTTAATATTATGCTTATCAAAAAGATGTTTAGTGTTATCATGCATCAATTTAGCTGCTTTTTTAATAGCCTTTGTCCTTTCTTCAAGCGGATAATAGAATGAGGCACGTTCAGTCAAATGATATGAAAACTCACGATGTTTTAAACCATGACTCAACATCACCACAACAGCTTGTTCATCATTTAAAAATAAAAAGTTGCCCTCTTCTACAGCCATGATATAAGAACCTTGTGACCAGGTTCTATATCTTATTTCGATTCTACGATCTTTCATAGCTTGTAATGTAGCTTCTTTGCTTTCATCAACCAGATTATTTCCTTTAAGATAAGCAAATTCAAAATTTTCACAATCAAACATATGAATACTATAATAATTCCGGCTTTTGATTGTACTTCCTTTTAAAGCAGCTTTCTCGCAATAACAGATAATAGGATCGCGGTCATGAGGTTCAGTCACTAAAACATAGCCTCTTCTAAATTCTACTTCTTTTTCATCCTGCTCTTCCATCTCTTGTTTCTTTTTAATTAGGTCAACAACCATATGATTGACTTGGATAAGCTTATTAATATATTTTTCTTTTTTATCATAAAATTTAAATAAATTAAATCACACAGTATTATATAGGGGTGTTTTTTAATGTCTGAAAAAAAGGAAATTGGTAAGGTAACACACTTTTTTGATAAAATAAGCGTAGCTATTATTGAATTAAGCGGTGTTTTAAAAGTAGGAGAAAAGATAAGCATTGAAGGCCATGAAAAAACTTTTGAGCAAATAGTTGATAGCATGCAGATTGAGCATGAGAAAATAGAACAAGGTAAATCAGGACAATCTGTTGGCTTGAAAACAGCACAGCCTTGCAAAGAAAACGATAAAGTGTTTAAGGTTACAGAATAATTTATTTCTTTATTTACTTGTAAGATAATGATAACCATCTAGAACTTTATCAACTAGTCCTCCAATTATTGCTCTGCCAGCAATCCATCCTCCGCCGAAGCCTATGCCTCCACTAATAGGGTCTGCAATATATCTTATCCATTGTGGCAGCCATTCAACTGTCTCAATTGTATATTCTGCGCCATATATTCCTGCAGCTGCTCCTGCTGCTGCACCTACAATTGCTCCTAATCCGTGAGCCAATAAAGATATTCCACTAAAAGTATAATCATCTCTCATATTTTTAAGGGAGAATATAGAATATATTTAAAGATTGTTACTTTCGAATAGGTATTTTATGCTGCTTTATCTAATGGTTCTCTATGGTCAGGGGGAGCATGATAAGTTATATCAGTAACTAATTCTGCTAGTGTAAGTCCTAACCATCCGCCTCGTTCTGCTCCTACTTTTATCCCTGCTCCAACTAATAAACAATCTATAGAAGCATTGAGAATAAACTGAGTTGTTGGAAAATCAGCAAGCAGTGGCTTTATTGCTTTTGCATAAATTAAATATTCTCCTGCAGCCAGTCCAGCTCCTGCACATACTGCTGCTCCTGCAAAGAGCCCTCCAACACCAGCTGCTATATATAAAGCTACATCAAGATAAACTTTTCCCATATTAAAAGAAATTGAAAGAATTTATTTAAATATTGTTGAAATTTAGGATTTTATTTTCTTAGCTCTCTGCCACATTACTTCAAAGTATTTTCTATTTGCTTCTGCTACTTCTTTATTTTTGATGATAATTCCATATGTTGGAGCGCCCCAAACAATGATTGCTACTTTATCTCCATAAATACTTGTAGGATTTGCTCTGAACAAATGTTCAGGCAGAACTTTGCATTCTACTTGAGGTCCTTCTGGAAATTCTTCTGCATTTTCTTTTGCTAACAGTTTTTCTTTGAATTTATTCTCTTTTAATCTCAGAATGTATTGCTTATATGCTATTTTATCAAATTCCTGTGATTTGCTTATGTCTACACCTAAAGAAAATAATGTCTTTTGTTTTTTTTCTTTAAGCTCTTTGATTATATCACTACATATTGTTTTTAACACTGCTTTTCCTTTAATAGTCTCTACTTCTGTTTCTGATTTCTCAACTTTTGACATATCTTTTAGTTTAGGAAGGATTGAATTGAGCTCTTTCTTTTTTTCTTCTAAATAGTCAGTGATCTTTTCTGGCTCTAATGCTTTGAAGTATTTCTTATGTTTCTTTAAAATGTAAGAAACAAACCCTTTTTCAAGAAGCCTGTCTAATGCATCATAGCAAACCTGCCTGTATAATCCTGATTTTGTTGCTATCTGGTTAACACTAGATTCTCCTTCTGTTAACAGAGTAATGTATATCTCTACTTCATTCTTTGTTAACCCTAAACTTTGAAGTATTTCTTTGACCATATTTGCATTAGATTGTTTTAGTTGTTTATAAATGTTTCGTAATAAATATTACTACTATTCTTTATAAACTAGATGGTTTACCACCCATTAATAGCAATTTACTACCTTTAAAAAAGGGAGAGGGTGAATAAGAATGGAAAGATCTGAATTAATGTCTAAACTAATGGAAGGTTATGAATCACCTAAAAAAACTATAGGTAGAATCTCTGACGAGGCATGTATGTTTGCTTATATCTCAACAGGAGCTTTTTGCGGTGAAAACTTTGAAACTGCCAGAGAAAGATATCTAACAGAAAAACTAGGAGAAGATGGGCCAAGATATGAAGAAACCTTAATGAGAACAGCAGGTCCAGAAGAATTACCTCCTGTTCCTGAGTTTGGCGGAGGTTTAGATCTAAGTAATTTAGACTATGAACGTAGCAGAATGCATGAAGTGCATAGAGACATAAAGCCAACAAATGCTATAGTAATAAGAGATGAGAATGGAAATCCAAAAGTTCACACTGATTTTGGTGTTAGGAGAATTTATCCAACAAAAGAAGATGCTTCTGGTGAAGGAACAAAACAAGGTGAATAAAAATGTCAAAAAGAAATATGTTAACATTGCCTCAAATGCTTAAATTGTCAAGAGAAGTAGATGATGATGTTTGGGCAAAAGATGTGTTCTATGTTTTTAATAATGAGTTATGGGAAAAGATGTATGACAATGTTAAACCTCATCCTCATAGAACTATTCCTTTAGAAAAAATCTCATTTATGAATGATTCAAATCCTGAGCAGTACAGATTAGTAAAACCAGACCACTTAGTAGATGCAGGAATAGCACCAGACACAACAAACCATAACGGAACAATAGCTATATTTTATGGAACAGTTCAAGATCTTGAAATAGCTCTTGGTTATTCCCGAATAGATGATTTCCATCTAAAAAATGTAAGTTTCCCAGATAAAACAAATTTACACTTAGGGCATGTAGAAGTTTCTCATGATGGTGTTTTAATAGGAGACTATGCAAGTAGACTTACTGCAATTACACCATTAGCAAGCAATGAAGAGCTTTTAGCTGTAAAACAAAGATGGGAAGAAATAAGTAAAATTGTTGAAAATGACAGAGGAGCACAAAAAAGAGAAGCAGG
Organism: Candidatus Woesearchaeota archaeon; assembly: GCA_019322535.1. GTDB lineage: Archaea > Nanobdellota > Nanobdellia > Woesearchaeales > WJKL01 > JAHWIM01. The sequence continues at coordinate 2,830 of JAHWIM010000009.1, read as the reverse complement.
ATACAAAAAAGCACGTCAGATAATAGGTGAATAAAAATGGAACCACACAAATTATGCTACGTAAGAGAAATGGAAGATCAGTATGAAGTAGCAGATTTTTTTGAAGAGCAGCGTGAATGGAACCTCTTTACTGGGCTTCCAGGTTCATTTGGTGCAGATAGACTAGATGACTTCATGGAAAGGATACCTTCTGAATATATTACACCTGTCCTTGTACAAGGAACAGATGGTGCTATATACGGAGGAGTTGCAAATGGAGTTGTACAGACTGGTAAACAACCTTCTTTTGTTGAAATGAGTTTTATGGTTGGTGATCCTGCAAAAAGCAAGGGCCTTACTGATAGAATGAAAGAACTAGAATTTGAATGTAGGGAGGGTGAATAAAAATGAAAATTGCAATATATAGTACAGAAGATCTAGAAAAGATTAGTCATGATTTGTTAGGTGCTGGTGGATTTGCGACAAGAACTGGAAAGGAAGTTAGTTATGTGCCTCTTTGGCATATGATTGATACAAGAGTGCAAATTCCAGTAGAAGAGGGTTCAAAAGATCACATTAGATTTTCTGATTTGATTTGTGATGATAGATATGATATTCTAAGTAGTGGACGAAAGCGATTTTGGTTTAATGTCAATGCATCTAAAGATGTTTTTCTTGAAAGATATCAGGGAAGATTTGATAAATCAAAGAAAGAAAATTTAGGAACTCTGGTCTTGCATGCAAAAGCAGAATACGAGACAGAAGACGGAAAACCAAAAAAAGCAAGATATCTCTTTCAATTAAAACCAACAAAAGCTGCTTTCTGTGCAATGCTGTATGGCGAAAACAGACCTGAACTTCAAACAGCGATGGATTATCTTACGGCTAATCTAGGAATAGAACCAACTGTTCTTGAAAGGTGAATAAAAATGCCAGAAGGATCTAAAGAAACAGTAAAATTGCTTTTATTAGAAAAATGCTGTTCTGATGATTATGAAGTTCTTAATGAAGAAATGAGAATTAGGACGGATCTTTCATTACATTCAAGCGCTGTTGCATATTTCACTGACTCAAATCTTGAAATTATCGCGTCAGGTAAAGCACCTGATGAGCTAAACTTTCCTAGTGAATCAGATGATGAAAAAAAATATTTAACAAGGTTAGATGTAAGCAAGACAGATAACTCACAGATACGTATTGACCATCCGTATCCTAATGAAGAGAGAAGCACAGACGTAACTGAAGGAAGTATTGTGTTTGAAACTCATTGGACTAGAAAAAGAGGAATAGGAGTTGAACAACAAAAAAAAGTTTATTATGTTGCTGCAATTGATGAACTTACAACTGAAGAATACGGAAAATTTAGAAGAAAGTTAATGAATGATGAATATGATACTCTAGAATCAAGAAGAACAGAAATTATATCAAGATTTGATGATCTTGCCAAGAAACCAGGATTTGAATATCTTGCTAGAAATAGAGATCATATAATAGGTTGTTTTAATAGTAGTATATGGGGTAGTACCCGTATTTCTGAAGGAGATGATCCAGGTAGAGTGAGTATAAACCCTTTGATTTATGAAAAGCTAAAGAAAGCGCATACAAAACCAATAATAGAAATTATTGATGAATCAACTTCATGGCTAGCGCCTGACTTTCTTGATTCTTACGAAGAATTTTGTGAAGATGTATTACAGTATCTAAAGACAAATGAGATAACTGAGAATATGAAGTCTTATATGGAAAAAGCTGCAGCTGAAAAAAAAGCTGAAAAAGCTGAAAGAGAAGTTGAAGAAATCCATGGGGAAATTGAAGTAGCTGAAAAAGCTAGTTCCCGCAAAATGTTAAAATACAGTGCAATAGCAGGTGTTGCAGCCGCACTATTAGGCATAGGAGCGTATGTTTTATTCTCATGGTATACACCTGAACCAAAGCCTGAAAATGTTCCGACTCAAATGAATCAAGAAGCGCAAGAATAAAAATGCTAAGACAAGGACAATCAATTATTTACACAAAAAATGGAGAAAGTCTTTCTACATTAAATCCTGATAATGTGAAAACTTTAAAGGAAGACATGGCTGTATATATAAGATTTGATCAGCCTTTTACTGTAAAAGGTTGTCCTTTAGCAATTCCAAAAGGAGATTCTCAAAAAATAGAAGGAACACTCAGAACATCTCAGGTTAAAGAAGATCCTGTTAGAGATGGAAACAGATTAATCTGTGAAACAATAAGCGGCACTAAGTATATTATTGAATACCAAAACATTGACTTAGAAAGAATTCTGCAGGATGGAAAAACCAAAGGAGTCAATCAATGGGTTAATTATCCTGATGAAGTTCCAAACTTCCCTTACCCAGGAGAAGTTCTTGAGCAAGAATCAGAAGAAAAGAAAGACTAATTCTTTGTTACTACTTCTTAGGGGCTATAAACCGAAAGCTTTATAAATAAGTTATACTGGGTATTACCTAGTATAAAATGACAATATTAACAAGAAGAGGATTTTTAAGAATGGCTGCAAAAGGAGCAGCTGGAGCAGCAGTAGTTGGTATACCAACAGGATGCGCTCCTGAAACAAGAGCTAGTTTAGATGATTTAGCTGATTTAGCCAGAAGTGTTGACATGGGTGGTGCTTTGGTAACTTATCCTGCAGTCTGTTGGAATGGTGCTCTTCTTAAGAGGGGAAGAATTGAACAAGAAATACAGATGCATAAGAATATGGTGGCTTTATCAAATGAATTTGAAAGACCGAGATATAAAAGAAGGCTAGAAGAATTAACAAAAGAGTTAGAAGCAACCCCTATATCTGAATTAAGTAAAGGAGATAAAGAAGATTTTGATAAAGTAAAAG